>JANNDL010000014.1:0-12085 GCA_031387665.1 Chamaesiphon sp. OTE_75_metabat_95
CAAGAATACAGATCTCTCCAAGAGTCAATTACTCATCCAGAGATCTAATTTTGAACCGCAGAGGCGCAGCGATGTCCGCTCGTCGGGTTCCCCGACGGTTTAGGACATCAAGACAGAGAGCGCAGAGATAAGAGCCAGAGCCTAATCCATAGTCTTAGAGTGGGAAGGGAGTAGCTATTTCCGAATGCTAGATTGAGCTTTCGTCTTCGGCGGTTGATATGCTGATACACATAGTTCGGCTAGCTCACAATCGGAACAATTTGGTTTTCGGGCATTGCAGATCGCCCGACCATGATAGATTGTCATAATCGAGAAATTCTCCCAATCGGGCTGGGGCAAAAATTTCATTAAATCTTGCTCAATTTTGATCGGATCTTGATGTTTAGTTAACCCAATTAAATTAGTCAATCGCTTCACATGAGTATCAACAGTGACACCTTGAATATTGCCAAAGGCATGAGCAGAGACCACATTAGCTGTCTTCCTTGCTACACCTGGCAATGTTAATAGCTGCTCCATTAGTTGCGGTACTTCGCCATCAAACTCTTCAACAATCTTGCGGCAAGCACCCTGAATATTTTTAGCTTTATTGTGATAAAATCCAGTCGATCGAACTAATTCTTCAAGCTCCAAAATATCAGCATATGCCATCGATCGAGCATCGGGAAATCTGGCAAATAATGCGGGCGTAACTTTATTCACTCGCTCATCTGTACACTGAGCCGAGAGGATAGTTGCGACTAATAGTTGGACGGGAGTTGTAAAGTCTAGGCTACAGGTGGCATCTGGATACAGGCGTTTTAGTCTGAGCAATACTTCTAGTGCTCTTTTCTTTTTGGATGTCCACTTGCGGTCGATTGCCATTTCGTGTCTTTTAGTTAAACAGTAACTTATAGTTAATTATATTGCGATCGAGCCTGCTTTAACCTCTAACCACTCTCGATCGCTCAACGGTTTAACCTCAAACTCGATCTGAAAATGTTTCTGAGCAGCATTAATCAGAGCATCAATTATGATGTTACTAGTTAACAGTGAAATTTCGCTCGGTGGACAAATAATAGTTTCACCAAATACTTGCTTGAATAGTTCTAAATCTGGATTGAGTCGCATCGAACCATGCTGAAGAATTGCGACTGATTTAACTAGTTGAGCACTACCAATTAGTTTATAGCCATCCACACAAACTAGATCTGCACTGGTTGCGGTCCCAAAGCAATTGGGATTGTGAATATAGCCTGTCCCTGCGGTACCATAGCCTAATTCGATCTTAAGCGATCGCCAGCCATCGATCAAGAACTGACAGATTTGTTGATACACTTCCACCCTTTTGCCCACAAATCCCGAACCAATCAGGGCGTAAGTCAAGTCCCCTTGATGCAACACTCCCCGCCCACCCGTCGGACGCTTGACTAGATCTACAGGTAAATCTTGCCAAACCAGCGATCGCCAATGTTCGGGATAGTGGCGTTGGTGATATCCTAGAGAGATAGTCGGTTTCGACCAAGTGTAAAAGCGTAACGCTGGTGGAATGTGACCTGAGATGTGTTGGTCTAGTAGCCAACTGTCGATCGACATCTGAATTTCTCCAGTAGCCTCGATCGGTGGAATTAATCGCCAAGTTGTTGATGGATTAATCGATCGATCTCCCATTGAATAAGTAGTTTCTGTCGGCTAGTGAGGTTGGGCGGGTTTGAATTAGATTTTTAGTGTAATTGGTATTCGTAGCATAAACCCGCCCCTACGGATCCATAATATTTTCTGTTTCTTTAGAAATGCGTCTACCGTTACCTCAATTTAGCACTGGTGCCAAAAATCCTCAGCATATCGCCGAGGTAATCGAGACATCTACCTGTGAATTTTTGGCTCAGTGTCTGGAGCCAGAAGATCTGAAATTAGCGGTGATGCCGAGTTTTGGGAGTATTGTCAAAGCTGCCGATGAGGAAACTGGCAATCAGATTCTAGCCGTAGTTTATCATGCGACTACTGCCCCGATCGATTCCGTCCATCGTGCCCGTGCTTTGGGGATGTCCCTAGATGAATTGCGCGAGGAGCAGCCCCAAATCTTCGCCATGCTCAAAACTGAGTTCAAAGCCGCTATTATCGGCTTTGAGGACGACAAGGGGCAAATGTATCAATACCTCCCACCCCGCCCGCCTCAAATCCATCAGGGGGTATATCAGTGCAGTTCAGAGGAGATTATCAGATTCAGCGAACAGTTAGAATTCTTACGGACACTGCTACAGGTACAGGGCGCACCAGTGGAAGCTCTAACGGCTGCGACGATTAGAGAAATTCATCAGCTCAGAGCACGAGATAGATCTTGGCTCGTTACCGCCGGACGCACCATTAGTCTGATTCTCAAGGATGATTACGATCGGCTACGGTTTGTCTTGTCGCAAATTAGATGAATTGGTGGTTTAGTGGTTTGGTGGTTTAGTGGTTTAGTTAATAGCAAAAGTTTAATCTCCTAGTCCCCATCTCCCAGTCCCCTAGTCCCCATCTCCATGCGAACCGAACAATCTGAAAATCTCGACATTGCCCCATTTATCGATCATTCCTTGCTGGGTATTGCTACACCGGAAATGGTAGATCTAGCCTGTGAAGAAGCCGATAGATATGGATTTGCGGCTGTGTGTGTCAATCCCTGCTATGTCCGGCAAGTTACGGCTCTGTTGCACCAAAAAAGGATTCAAATCTGCACGGCGATTGGATTTCCCACTGGTGCGACAACGACAGCAAGTAAACTATTTGCAGCGCAGGAGGCGATGGAAAATGGTGCCCAGGAACTGGATGTAATTATCAATATCGGCTGGTTAAAGGCAGGAAGAGTTGATGATGTCCACCGAGAGATTGCCGAAATTGCTGAATCGACGGGTTTGATGGTGAAGGCGATTCTGGAAATGTCCCTGCTAACCGAACCAGAACAAATCATGGCGGCTCAACTCTGTATGGATGCAGGTGCGAGAATGCTGGCAACAGGGACAGGTTGGAGTGGTGCCGCGACTATTGCAGAGGTACGGCTGCTCAAAGAATTAACTAAAGACCAAGTTGGGATCAAAGCATCTGGTGGTATTGTCACACACGATCGAGCTGTAGAATTGATTCTCGCTGGAGCTAGCAGACTGGGTACTTCACTGGGTGTCGATTTATTAAAGCAGCGCGAACAGGATGGCTGAAGTCAAGTGACAGAGATCGCAGGCACTCTAGCTAATCGGAAATATAGTTTGATGTGAAAGCATTAAATACCCCGATCAGTAGTTCCCACATCGCAAGACAAGAAATGGTGTCTTTACTTGTGCCGCTCAGTACTAGCCCGACAACTATATTAAAGACTGGCAAAGGGATCGATAATTAAGAGATTGACGGTGACAAATGTACAGCATGACTATTGTTCGGAAACAGACCGAATACTCCCGTTATATTATTGAATCGGGAAGTAGCTACAAGGCACATACTAACTTTCCTTTTCTGCTATCCGAAGCTACCTCGATCGCTCAATTACTCGAACGAGGAATATCTCTAGCGCAAATTAAGGCAAAAGTTATCAATCCTTCATCGGAAACACTGTGCGAAGCAGATATCTTGCAATTTAGATCGAAAGCTTCTAGGCAAGGTGCGATGAGAGCTTTAGATCAGTTGTTGAATAATGTTCCGCAGCCATACATTCAATTTTTAGCGACAGGTAATAGCGATTTACGCCGAGCTACTCTATTGTTTTTGACGCTACGGATTAATCGGCTATTAAGAGAAGTAATATCAGAAGTTTTACTAGATCGGCTCAAAAGTCTCGATCGATCTTTAGATCGCAATACAATTGCCGCTTTTTTCGATCTAAAATGCGAACAAGAACACATCGTCAGTCAGTGGTCTAAATCTACTTATCAGAAGGTCTGTAGTAATACGATCTTAATTTTAGTTCGAGCAGGATTATTAATTCCTAGCCAAGATAGGAAAACTTATGAAATTCAAGCGATGCCCGTCCCCATGCAACTAAAAAGACAGCTAGAAAACGATCGATTGGAACTTTATTTGAAACTCATGCTCAATTGATGGCTAGAGATTTAATGACAGCATCGATCGGATCGGTGTAGAATGATGTCTGAAATTTGGTGAATAGTTCTGGTGGAATGGTGGGAAGATCGATCGCACTCGTCATCGGCAATAAGACGCGCTTGACTCCTGCATCAAAAGCAACCTGAAGGCTGGCTGCGAGATTGTTAACGGGTTCGATGGTGCCACCTAGTGTCATCTCGCCAAAGATGGCTAGCTGAGGCTGAACACTGCGAGTCAGGGATGCCGAACAGAGAGAAATAAACAGAGCCAATCCGCCTGATTCTGAGATTCCCATCCCTTGAAGATCGATGAGTTGAAGTAGAAAATCGGCATGATCGGGATGAATACTACCACTGACTCGATGGGCGTTGGCTTTGAAATAATTCAGGGCAATTTTGGTACGATCGCTCATTTTGCTGGCACTAGCAGCCCCTGTGCGAATTAGTTTGCCGTTACCTGGAGTGGTTTGTAGTTCTACTTTGTAAAGACCAATCGCGTTTTTATCCCCTTCACTTACCATGTAAAGATGGCCAGGATTGAGAATATCTTCACTAATCAGGCTAGAGCCGCCCTGTTCTGGCACAGATACAAAGAATTCTTCGAGGGTTTCTCGATCGATATAACTAAAATGAACATCATAAAATTCCATCCCACCGATTTTTTTTAGTTGTTCTTTAATTCGTCTTCTGACTCGGAGGGCATATATGAGAGCATCTCTGACATCTTCCTTGGCGAAGGAACCATCGGGAAATAGTAACTTTAGCAGTCCTGAAACTGTTTTGCGAACGGCTTGGACATCTCGCTGTTTGAGATTATTACCCAGACTAAAATAACGATCGTTGGCGTAGCCTACCGTAGGTAATCGCATCGGCGTAGCTGCGTTTCCGCATTTCTCGCAACCATTCGGCGAGATAATCGACGATGAAGCCGTAGTTGTTGGTAAAGTTTTCGGGGCTGAATTTGGGGATTTCCCAACCTGGGATATAGGCGTGAAAGCGATCGAAAAAAGCGGTATCGATCATCGCGGTGGGAAAAGGAGCCAGCAGATGAGAGGTTTTGACGAGAGATTCGATACTCTGGTTGACATTCCCGACGAATACCATTGAGGCTTGGGCACTGATTTCGGCTTTACCGCGTGCAAAGGAGCCAGAAGCCATGTAGTCTTTCATGATCTGGATGCCATCATTGTCGGGAAAGTTGATGCCAGCTACTTCATCAAACGCTACTACGTCGTAAAGTCCGACTAACCCGACTTGGCGAGAAGACATATTGTAGAAGAGATTGGCGACTGTAGTTTTGCCGCCCGATACTAAGATCGAGTTGGGGGAAACTTCCTTGTAGATATGGGATTTACCTGTCGATCGCGGCCCTAGTTCGCAACAGTTATAATTGTTCTCGCATAGGGGAATCATCCGGGCGATGAGATGCCATTTCGCTTCGATGCTCAAGCTTGTCGGTTCTAAGCCGGAGGAGCGGAGCATGATGTCCATCCATTCATCGCGACTAAATTCAGCTCGTCCAGCAAACAGTTCCTCCATATCGATGTTGGGCATCTGAATCGGTTTGAGGCTGCTGACGATGAAGGGACTGGGGGAAGCTCCGGCTTCATATTCCAGTTGGAGGATGCACCATATTCCGCCACCGAGGAGCTTTTGGTTACTTCTGACGATCTCGTCGTCAATTACCAGATCTTTGATGTTGAGATTCATCAAAAAGCCCTGATAGATATCGTCTCGCTCGTTGAGTTTAACTGTCACGCGATCGATTACGTTGAAACGACCGCGTTCTCGGACTTTGGATTTAACGGTTTCGGCTTCGTCAGGACGAACGTAGTTTTCGGAGAGGATTTGTTTGACGCGCTCTACGCCTTGCTCGATCGTTTCTTCGTCGTCGGTGGCGCAATACATCCCTAAGAGGTATTCGAGGACATAGACGGGGACGCTAGCCCCCTCTCTGATTCTTTTGGTCAGGTCTTTACGGACGGCGCGACCTGGGTAAATTTCATTTAGTTTGCGATCGAGGTCATCCATGTGGGGGGTGCGGAGGTTCTATATATCTCACTGCTCGGACTTCATTGCCATAGTAGCAGTAGCTACTGACAGAAATAGAGTTAATGGTTGTTCGGGAATCGCCACAAAGCCATTAATCTCATAAAAACGTTTAGCCGCATCATCCAAAGCATGAACTAAAATATAGGCGACCCCAATGCTTTGTGATGCCGCAATAATCCGACAGAGTGCATCTTGGAGCAAGCTCAAACCAATTTTCTGCCCTTGATATCTGACATCGACAGCCAGCCGACCGATTAATACTGCGGGAATTGGATCGGGCATATTGCGTTGTTTTGCCTTGGGTAGCTCGATCCTGTCAATTGCCGCACTACTGAGGCAGTAATAACCGATGACAATTTCTTGAGAAGGTGCTCCACTCTTAGTTACTACGAATGTCCGAGAGACACCAATCGCCTGGTTTTTCCACGCCCGTTTGCCTAACCATTCGTTGAGTGAGTCAACACCACAATCAAAATCTGTGACCAGATGAGTAGATGTTAAGGGCACGGGCGGCTGTAATGACAACTTTGCTACGCCCAAGGTGCCTTCACCCGCATCAGTTTACGCAAACCCTCAGAAGGCTCTGGCGGAGCATCCAGCAGTTGACACAGATTAGTAAATGTCTCTTCACCAACAGCAATATAAGCTCGATCTAGCAGTACATGTTCTGCTTCTCTGCAAGCTATTTCTAAGACAAAATCAGATCGATTTTTGCCTAGATAACTTGCCGCTCGATCGATCGCATCTCGTTGTCGATGATTGAGGCGAATATTCATACTACTATCGCGAGGGGCACGAGATACTGAAGAAGACATAATTTCTCGATCCTTATTTCTTTAGATTTTCGCACATTGTGGATCTATTGTCCATACAAATCGATTTAAAAGTCGCCGAAGTCGTTGATGATGCTGAGGCTAATTGTCCAGGATTCCCGCACTAGTTCATTGTCATCGTCGGCATCTTTGACGATTAGATTGGCACTGTCGGGAGGGTGACTCATGGAGATCGTGAGCGACTGGCTGAATTCTCGATCGATTGGTTGTTGGCTACTGCTATTGAGTTCTACTGTCTTGATATCGGTGATAGCTTCACCTAAATGATTGTATAGTCCGACTGTCACTCGGCGCGATCGCCACCGTCCTGCGACTGCTTCTACTTGCATTAAGTTGAATTTAAACCGATTATTGGTGACTCGTCGTGTGCGGGCATTAACCTGGACTGGTACTTTGAGGATGATGCCATCATCGCCTTTTTCGGCGCGTTTGTGGCGATAGGTGATAATTGGGACGCAGACTTCTTGGAGGCTGGCTCCACCATGAACGTATTGGGTACCCGCGCCTTGAATGGCAAAGCGGAGGCTACCTCTGGGGACGATCGCGATTGCGCCACCAGTTTCGTATGGTAACTTGAAACTCAGGGTACCTGGAGTCTCTACGAGTTGAGTTCGCAAAATAAAGCGGCGATTGGTTTCCAGGACATCTTCAGCTTTTGGTAGTGGTAGTTTGTCGGCTTCAGAGATTGGTTGCCGTTGGTACAGAAAACCATGATCGGCGGTAATTAACACATTGGTGGCATTGAGAGCGTTGCAGAGGCGTTTTACTAATTTGACTAGTTCGGCAATGGCGTTATCGCAGGCATCTAGCACTAGGCGTTCGCTGGCGGCTTTATCACCGATGGTGTCGATCGCATCATGATAGATATAGATGATTCGATAGGGCTTAATTGCTTCTCGTCCTTCATCTATGGTCATTTTTAGCAGCTCTGCGGCACTCAGTACGGTGGCTTCCATATTGCTATTTTGCTTGAGTACTTGTGCCCTCGCGGGAGCACCTTGGGTATTCAAGGTGTCTCGCAAGACGTTACTCGTTCCAGGAATTAGTTCTAGGGTTTTGCCAGGGAGTAATGCAGCCATACCGAGTTTGGTGATGCTGGGTAGTACTCCCAGTTGGGCGGTGAGTTTTATCTCTCCGCGCAGTTCTTTTTCGATGACTTGGGTAAGTTCGCTGGCGACTTCATAACGGAGGGCATCAGAAATAATTACAAAGACTTTTTTGTCTTCGCTGCGGCTGAGAATCGGGGCGACGTTGCTGCGGTAGAAGGTGGTTTGACAGGGGATGTTTGCTAGTTTCCATTCGGGATTGGTGCCCTCACCCCAACCCCTCTCCCAAGATGGGAGAGGGGTTTGGGGATGGGGGGTATTTAACCAGGAATCAGACCAAGCTTCGCCTAGTTTATCTAGAAACCAATGCACGTAGATATTTTCTATTTCTTCAATTAATTTCTGTTCGCGGAGGATGGGTTTGGCTTTGTCGCTGGCGACGATAAAATGGCGATAAGCCCGATCGAACTGATAGAGATCTGTGGTGTAGGCGGTAAAAATTTGGGCAGCGGGTTGACGGAAACCTAATGTGTATTTACGTTGGAGTTCAACTAGATCGATCGCGGCGACTAGAGCATCGTAGGTGGTTTGATATCCACTAAACCAGACGAGGGGGCGGCGTTTTTGGATGATGGTGTGCCAACGTTTGAGATCGCCTGCTCTAGCTCTGAGTTCAGTGACGCATTGACGGACGATCGCTATATCGATATCTTCAAAGGTGGCTGCATCTTGGAGACTGTCGGGTGGGAGGGATTCTAGTTTGGGGAATATGTCTAGTTCTGCGCCGATCTGTGCGCTGAGTTTTTGCCATGCTACGATGTCTTCTCGATCGCGCATCCACTGGTCGATAAAGGCGTAGGCTCTTTGTCCTGGGAGGATTAGTTGTGATTCTAGAGTTATTGGCAAGGTACCGTGGAGGGAAGTATCTAGGTGGGTGATGAGTAGACGACTCATCAGTTTGTACAGGGTAGGGCTAAGATCTTGGAAGCTCAAATGTGCTGTGACTAACTCCCAGAAGGCTGATGGTGAGACGAATTTTTGAATTTCGATCCAGAGAGTGTTTTCTAGTTCTAACAGACCACCGATGAGAACTTGACGAATCAGTCGATCGGGATTGGGGACTTTTAAACCTGCTAGCACGGAGAGCATGGCTAACTTCAAGCCAGATTCATTCGTGTCGGTAAGCTCCATTGCGGCTAAGGCTTCAGTCCGTTTTTTGCTATCGAAGAATTTAAGGTGTTGGCGAATGGTGGTTTCGAGATGGCGTTCTTTCAAGCCTAAATCGGCGTGGAGTAGGGCGGCACGATCGGCACTGAAGGGGAGTCCACTCTTTTGAAGATCTAGCAGCCAGTTGGCTTGGGGGTCGGGTTCGGGGAAGGGAGCGTAGAGGAGAAAGTTTTGCTGGGGTGCTTCGATCAGGAGGTGATATTTGGTGGTGAAGGGGGTATCGCCCAGTGTGAGTTTAGCGACGTTGGGGATGTCTAGTTCGTTAAAGGTATCCTGGAACTGTCGATCGGCATCGTACCAAAAAATTAGGCGGCGGTGGGGATGCGGCCAGAGGCTATCGTTTTGAAAGCGTTGTTGAAGGGTGATTTGGATGCGATCGGTATTCATGATTTTGGTACGGTAGATAGCGTACTCTGTGTTGCAATATCTTGATAACACCTAAAAGTGTAAAAATTAAGTGGTCTGGGAACAATAGTATAAACACACCCGATCGACATTTTATTTGGCTCCATGATAAAATCTATGATCTAAGCATAATTATTGATATTCCTTGACAATTATAGTAATTAAGTACTATAATGAACGAATTAAGTTGTTCTTCAAGCTTTTGTTGAAAATTAGATTTTATACTCTACAACTCTTTATAGTTAGCCTTTTCAGTAAGAATTGATAAATCCTTAGAATTCAGCCTTAAATTTCAATGAATTTCAAGAGCTAAATTTCAGTTATGAAAGGATAAATAAGATTATGTTAGATTGCCTGGAAGTTGCGAAATACTTTATTATAAAAGCTTACCAAGATGGTGAAGTTGCAACAATGACCAACATGAAAGTTCAAAAGCTTTTATATTACTCTCAAAGTTTGCATTTAGCACTTTTTGGTGAGCCACTTTTTGATGAAGAGATTCAGGCGTGGCGATACGGCCCTGTCTGTCCTCCTGCATACAGATTTTTCAGTATATTTGAAGGAGACCAACTTCCGATTCCCTCACTAGAAAATTTAGAAAATATTCCTAAGTCTGTAAACGATCTTCTAGAGGAAGTATGGCTATACTTTGGGCGTTATCATCCTTATTATCTTAGTGATATGACTCATCTAGAGTTTCCTTGGAAAAAAGCTCGTAAAGGACTTCCTCCTTATGCCTCCTCAAATGAAAAAATTCTTCAAGAAGATATGAAGCTTCTAGGTAAAGAAAAATTAAACGAGATCGAGAAAAGTCATCCTGAATATTCTAAGATTATTTCTCATATCTTAGATGATGCTTTTTCTAGTGAAGTAGAACCAAAATATATAAAGCGAGAAGAAGTAAATGGCTGGCTCCAATCTCTTCTCACTTGAAACTACTGACAATTTTAATCGCTCTTTTCGTAAACTAGGTAAGTCTTATAAATCTAAATCACAGCAAACTGAATTTGCTAATATCGTCTCTGACTACATAAGTAGAATTGTTGATAATCCATATCTTTCTGAATCTCGTGATGAGCCTTTAAGTGGATTGAAAATTCCAGAGGGATGGACTTTTCAGAAGCTTGCTTTTACTATTGCTAAAGGAGCTTCGGGGCAGATTAGGTTGATGTATTTAGTCAATGAGGATCTGGGCGTTATCAGAGTTTTGTGGATTTATACACACGAACAATTTGCGAAACGTCCATCAAACAAAGATCTAAAAGATGTCATTGATGAAGCATTTCCAGAAGATAATTCCATCGATATTAGCAACGTATTTTAACCCACATTCCGCACTTCAATTTTTAGCTGGCGTAGGGTGTGTTTCTGCGCCAGCAAAACGCACCGATCCTCTGGACGGTGATAGATGTGTGGCGGGGATCTACCCACCCCGCCCTATGGGCACCCCTCCCAAGAGGGGATTTGACCCTAGATCTTAATTTAAGGGGGCTTTCGATCCATTTCTTTAGGGTTGGCGTGCAAAATCCCCTCCTCGGAGGGGTGCCGCAGGCGGGGTGGGTAGATCTCCGCCGCACCTCAAGTAAAACCCCTCACTCTGCGCTCTCAAACACAAGTTTTCGCTCCCGCTCTAATAGCTCAATCTTCCATTGTGCCTTAGCCTCTAAATCGACCATTTTCAGGTCGCTACCTTCATAGACTAGCCCCTTGAAGCGGGTGTAATTGTAGGCTACGCCATCGTCGAGATCGAGTTCGATCCGGCTGTCGGCGACGGTTTGGAGTTTGGCTTGGTAGTCGCGGAGTTCGGTTTGTTGGTCTTGGCGGGTTTTGAGTTGTTTGGCGGCGGCTTTTTTGGCGGCGGTGGTGGTGCTGGTTTCTTGTTGCTGTTGGCTCTGTTGGATTTCTTGGTCGAGTTTGAGTTGGAGTTCGAGGACGTAATCTGTCCGCAGGCGGGCGACGGTGGTGGGGGTGTAGCGGTGGAGGTAGACGAGGGCACCGAAGGCTGCGCCCCTTCTTGAACCAGGCTTGCCGCTGGTGAAGAGCCAGTAGATGGGGCGTTTTTTGTAGGTTTTGATGTGGTCGGAGATGAATTCGGTCAGAAAGTAGCGGCGGAGGCGTTGGAGTGCTGTTTCGCCTGGTTTGAGTTCGAGAGCGGTGGCGATGAAGTCGAGGTTTTCGGTGAGGGTGTCGGGGCTGTAGGCGACTTTAAGGAATTCGACGAAGCAGTTGACGATATCGTCGTCGAAGTAGGCGGGGTCGGTAATCGGCAGGATGGCATTGGGACTGGGTGCGAAGATTTGCCCCCTCACCCCCAGCCCCTCTCCCACCAGCTACCGTGTATACACAAGTCGAATTTGACCGAGTTGCCATCCTTCAAAGATAGATTCAAACCGCCTAAGACCATTGACTAAGGTAGGCATACCAGGGGGTGTTTGGGAGCGAAAACCCGACCATCCTCCCAGCCGAGCCA
>JANNDL010000016.1:0-3706 GCA_031387665.1 Chamaesiphon sp. OTE_75_metabat_95
CAAGAATACAGATCTCTCCAAGAGTCAATTACTCATCCAGAGATCTAATTTTGAACCGCAGAGGCGCAGCGATGTCCGCTCGTCGGGTTCCCCGACGGTTTAGGACATCAAGACAGAGAGCGCAGAGATAAGAGCCAGAGCATAATCCATAGTCTTAGAGTGGGAAGGGAGTATTGTCTACACACGATCGAATCGCAATCGATATCTGCTGGTGGGGTTGGGCGGGTTCGTTCACAATTTCTGGAATTTGGTGATGTTTATTTGCATAAATCCGCCCCTATAGATCTGTGCGATCAATACGATCGATCGAATCTCCACCCACTAAAATTAAATTACTGTACAGAATTCCATTTTTCAGGAGGTGGCATACCAGGACTAATTTCTGTTCCTTTTGCACCTGTCATTCCACAGTGCCAGTCATCAAAAGTAGTTTTAAAGCAGATACCAGCACCATTCGTGTAACGAGTTACGACACAGTTTTTTCCGACTCTACGTCCTCTACTCATGTCATAGCAAATATATCGAGTAAAGCTGCCTTGAATCTCATATACAGGTTTTGTTGTGTCCATACCAACACGCGCTCCATTACGAACCCTTATAAACGACAAGTCACTTTCATTAAACGGACGAGAACGTGATGCAACTTCAAGTGTGAGATCGTCAACTAGCCATAAATTACTATTCGTGGAACCTGTACCAACTGTTCCACTCTCCCATTCGCTGTCGCACATAAAATACATTTTTGCTTGCTCGACACTGGGTGCGCCCTTCTTAGGATTTTTCAACGATGGACAAATACTGGGTTTGCGCGTCGTTCCATATGGAAGAGTCTGGGCATGTAGGATTGTCGGTGTTAGCATCACAAATAATGTGCAACTAATTATCCCCAATGTAAATTTTCTTTTCATAGTTAGCTTAACTCAGACTAAGTGAGAATCATTATTTGACTACAAAAGCCGGACGGCGTTTTGTCTGAGTCAAATCCGAAAATGGAAAGGGCACGATAACAACATCGCCGACTATAAATTTTGCCATGCTGCTTCCTCTTCCGGTTTTAGCCAGTCTTCCGAGAGAATCGCTTCACTGAGCAAAGCAGTTTCCATCATCCCTTGCTGATGCTTGATTTTCAGATATTGTAAATAATCTAAGACCTCAATCAAAATGCGATTACCTACGGTAGGCTACGCCAACGGGCGTGTTTTCAGTTTCTTGGAGAATTTTTTCTCTAATACTCATGTTCGATACCTAGCCTACTATTGCGACCTTACTAAATTTTAATCGCTCAGATGAGAAACAGGGTAAACAAACTCGTTGGACACCAGATCCTTAAACAGAGATCCTTTCGTTATGAACGGAACGGGCAAAGTCAAAAACTTTCGATAGATTCTCTTCTGGTAAGGCTGATACGATCTCTTGAATTTTTTCAGCTATCGGTACCCAAGTTTTAGAAGCAGATCGCCACACTACGACAAAAGAGTCGATTGATAACGCAACCAAAGCGATCGATTCTCCATCTGAATTAGTAAATTCTACCTCATAGTGTGAATTATCATATTCTTCGCAAATGGCACCTCGATCCCCCGCAGAGAGGCTATGAGCGGGTAAATCGATCAGGAGTTCAATGATATCGAAGAGTTCGGGATTTTTCATGGCCGTTTTTTCACATATAGGGTGACTAATCTAGCAAAATCAGTTTCAGGCTGAACAATCCAGCCGATTTGGATGATGGCTCTTTGATTTTCAGTACCTACTACTTCTAAATCTACCTGATATCGCTGTCCGTGTTGATCTTCACTTTTTGGGATGGCTTCGGCTGCCATCACCTGAGATTGGATTTGTTCTAGTAACGATTGATAGTTATCTCTGTTGTAACCCAAAACACGTTGAAAGATGATTGCTTTGTCGGCTCCGACTGGGTTATCGGGGTTCAGGGCATATTCTGTTAGCTTGCGTGGATCGATCTCAATACGGGAAACAACGTCACTTAATTTCATTTTACTGCTCCCTTAGATCTATCCATCCACAATTATGTTCTCACGATCGATCCCAATAACCGATCGATCGAATCCCCACCCATATATTCGCCTATACGGGTTCGATCGATCTTAATTCATTCCAGTCAGATGTCTGAGGATGACATCGAGCTTACCATTCATTTCCGTACTCGCATCATCGATCTTTTTCTCGATCCGTTGGTTACTTTGTTTGACTGCATCAACTTCGATGGCTAGACTATCAATCTTATAGTGCAGATCTGTCATGTCTTGGTACACCCGATCAAATGATCGCCGGATGTAGTCATTAGGTACAGTAGTTCGCTCAATCCGAGATAGCCGCTCTTCCAGTCTTGCTAGTCTTGCTTCTACCCCTTGTTGCTGTGAAAAATCGTTTGGTTCGTTTGCTTGGGTCATGATGCAAAAATCGACAAGTCCTGTGATACACCAATTTTAGCACTGGGTACTGGAAAATTGACTCTGAACAGTCGATCGACCATAAATACGATCGATCGAACCCCCACCCACATATTCGCAGGTAAGGGTTTGTAGGGGCTGGTTTATGCGATCGATTCCGAATAATTCTAAAATCTCAATCAAACCCGCCCTCACCGACTAATAATCGATCGATCGTCACCATCTACGCACGATCTATGGGAAGTTTAAACGGTGGGTATTGCTCTCCTACTAATTTACTGTTATGCTGATTTTACAAACTAATAGTATAATTGTATGCCTGCAATACCCTATCTGATTGTCCGTGATGGTGGTGCCGCAATTGAATTTTATAAAAATGCATTTGATGCCAAAGAAATTGTTCGGCTGGCAGATCCTAACGGAAAAGTCATGCACGCTGAAATCAAGATTGGCGATTCACAGATTATGTTGGCGGATGAGTTTCCCGACATGGGCTATCGCAGCCCAACAATGCTTGGAGGTTCATCTGTATCTATTCTGATTTACGTTGAGGATGTAGATAAAGTGTTCACATCCGCTACTAATGCTGGTGCAACTTCAACGATGCCAGTCCAAGATCAGTTTGATGGCGATCGTAGAGGAACCTTGACCGATCCGTTTGGGCATATTTGGCTGATTGCAACACAGAAGGAAGAGATTTCAATAGACGAACTGCGAAGACGGTTTGAATCGATGCTAAAACAGGAATAGTGGGAAAAAGAATTAACTTTATCACACAAAAAATACACGAGTTGGAATCATCTTCCAATTCGTGCTTTATCAAAACCTAAATATCCTAACCCATCAACTTCTTAACCGCAGCCATAATTCCAGCCGGATCGATACCTTGATGTGGGAACTGCTCCCATAGACCGCCACAACCTTCGATATGCGTACCGAGATGATTGTAATTTGGCTTATGACCGCGCTCCAATAACTGCGAACCGAAGCGACTGCCTAAACCAGTTTTGCGGTTGAAAGATTCGACGACTAATACCATTGGTGATTTACCAATTTTTGCCATCATTTCTTCATCAATGGTATTCAATGTTGGCTTATTAATTAAACCAATATCGATCCCTTCTTGTTTGAGGCGTTCGACTGCATCTAGGGATCGGTATAAAGCTTCACCAAAACTGACGATATAGCCTTGAGTACCTTCACGAATTACTTCATCTTTACCGGAGACAAATTTGTAATCGCCACCGAAGAAATCCTTGCCGTTGGTATCTAAAATAGCGGGTACTTTAGAACGA
>JANNDL010000041.1:0-25265 GCA_031387665.1 Chamaesiphon sp. OTE_75_metabat_95
GGTAAAGTTGAGATAGCTGAGGAGATAGGATGATTTCATGATTGGTCAGTTATTAGCAGGACACTATCGCGTACTCCAGGTATTGGGTGTGGGTGGATTTGGGCAAACCTATATCACCGAGGACTTACATCTACCTGGAAACCCCAAGTGCGTACTCAAACACCTGAAGCCAGCTAGTGCAGATCGATCGCTGTTAGAGATCGCGCGGAAATTTTTTGAGAAGGAAGCGATCGTCCTTCAGAAACTGGGCAACCACGATCGAATCCCTCGTTTACTCGCCTATTTTGAAGAGCAGCAGGAATTTTATTTAGTTCAGGAATATGTGCCTGGAAATCCGCTGTCAACTGAGCTGCAACCTGGGGGGAAGTGGAACGAGCAGCAAGTTATTGAGCTGCTGACAGAGATTTTAGATATTCTGGTATTCATCCACAGTCAGGGGGTAATTCATCGAGATATCAAGCCCGATAATATCATGCGGCGATCGATCGATTCGGCAAACCCGACGCTACGCGATCGCAAGCTGATTCTGATTGACTTTGGGGCAATTAAGCAAGTCCGCAATCAGCAAATGCTCCACGGGCAGCAGACGATGACGGTGGCAATCGGGACTCCAGGCTACATGCCGATCGAACAAGCCTCCGGCAATCCCCGCGCCAGCAGCGATCTCTATGCCTTGGGATCGATCGGGATTCAGGCTCTGACAGGGATCAATCCCTGTGAACTTGCTAGTGACGATCATACGGGCGAACTCAAATGGGAACACCTGACTGTCGCTAATCCCCAGCTTATTGCCATTCTCCAGCGGATGACCCGCTATCACTTCAAAGATCGTTATTTGACAGCGGCGGATGCTCTAGCAGCCGTGAGAGGACTAACTGGTGGCACATTTACACCTGTCCCTACCTATGTTCAAGCCACTCAGCCTGTTAGCCAGCCTGCCAGATTAAATACTGAATATCGCCCGACAGTTGTAGCTTCGCCGCAACCAGTTACTACCCTTCCAACACCACAGCCGCAGTCTCGTAGTAAACCAAAACAGGGCTGCTTTCCGCTCTGGATGGGACTGCTATGGATTTCGGCAGCGATCGGCAGTTTTGCTTGGTTCAGCGGGAGATTACTAAATCAGCGGGACTTCGCTACTGATATCCAGTCCGATCTATGTCGAATCGCCACCCCAACCAATCTACCTTCGACGTTGGTGAGATCCCAACCCCAGCGGGATGCCACAATTCAAACTAAGTTGCCCCGTGGTACCAAGGTTGTCTACCTTGCCGAGCAAGATGCTTTTGTCCAAATTCAACTGGCCGATCGATCGACTGGCTGGGTTTACAATAATCAAGTTACTGGCTGTAATGTGCCATTAGTAGCACCAAAACCCAAGCCCACTCCCACCCCATCGGTGGTAACTCCTGCACCTGCACCGATTCGATCGCCTAAACCCCGCAAACCGATCGAATCACCCACCCCCCAACCAACCCCAGAGCCAACTCCCACCCCAGAACCAAATCCAGAGCCAGAGCCGAATGGCTTGCCGTCTGCGCCAGCAATCGATGTGCCTACACCAGCACCTACAACCATCCCTGACGCAATCCCGATTCCCGTCCCTACTCCCAGCACCTTTCCAGGTCGATCGCGTCCAGATCCAGTACCAGCCCCAGCTCCAACCCTAGCACCACTACCTGTACCTGTGCCGACTCCTGCGCCAGGAATAGAGCAACCGTCGTCAGGAGATCGATCGAGTACCGATCGATTACCGGAGCCTGTCGTGCAGCAAGGTTCTGATAAAATTTCTACTAGAGATTCTACGCCACCAACTTCAGGCGTATTGCCAAAACCAATCTGGTAGAAATCGATTGCTTGTGAGGACAAAAACCCGACTTTTTGGAAAAGTCGGGTTTTTAGCTAGCACTAGTCTTAACTGCCCTAATTATCTTGGTGGTTGATATATCTATTCATTCAAGCCCCAAGTTGTTGAGTCTCTGAGGATTGACGTGCTACTTGAGGAATTTTGCCAGCCAATCCAGTCATCAATCGCAGGGCGAGGTACTTAAACCCTGGGATGCGATCGAGTAAAAATAGCCCAATCCGGCGGACAATGACGATCGGCAAGATCTGATTGGAGAACATCCGATCGAGGAAATCAGTAAAGGCGAGAATCACCCAGTTCTCTGGCTTCCGCCACTTGGCATAGCGATTCAATACCGCTGTACTGCCGATATCTTCTCCCGCATTGTGCGCTGTGATTAATACCTCAGCCAGGGCGACAGCATCCCGAATTCCCAGATTCATTCCTTGTCCAGCCACTGGATGACAACAGTGGGCGGCATCGCCGATTAACGCCAATCTGGGCGCGATATACTGCTTGCTTTGCATTAATTTAACTGGAAATAACCACCGTTGGCTATCTAGTTCTAACTTGCCTAGTAATCCGCCTGTACAGTGTTCCAATTCTTGTAAAAATTCACTCACAGGTAAATCGCGCAACTCTTCTGCCTGTTGATGGGGGACTGTCCAAACTACCTGACAGCGACCATCTGCCAATGGTAACACCCCGATCGGCCCAGCATACCAAAATCGCTCGTAGGCAACGCTGTTGTGAGGTTTTTCAGGTTTAATTGTAGCGGTGATGCAGGATTGCCAATAGTTGAATCCAGTTGTCTTAATTCCGGCTCGATCTCTGAGCGAAGATTTGGCACCATCAGCAGCGATCACCAAACTGGCGCGAATCTGCTTGGGCTTGTCACAATCTGGAGTGTAAACAGTAATTTCCGCACCGCTATCGGTGTAGTCTACATCCACTACCTGAGCCGGACACATCACTGTGATATTTTCAGCCGTTCCTAGCTTGCTTTGCAGTGCTGTCAATAGTACTTCATGACTGGCAGCATAGCCCAATGTATCTGTTCCCAAATCCTGGGGATACATTTTCACTACCCCTGCATAATCAGCGTCAGAGATTTGAATTTGGCTAAACTGAGTTACTTGAGGTAAAACTTGATTCCAGATGTCCAAGCCGTCAAAGATTTGCCCTGAGAGCATCGATAGGACATAGGCGCGACTCTTGGCGATCGATTCTGACTGCGCTTGAGACTCGATCGATACTACCCGTAATCCTGAATTCTTCAGCGCGACAGCCAGGGTATTGCCAATAATACCGCCACCGACGATCGCCAGATCGTAGTCTAGTTGTAGCGAGTCTATTCCGATCCCATCGGTTGTTGGTTGAGGATAGTCGAGACGTGGCATGAGCTTTAAGGAGATAATGAGAATGGTAAATATATCTTCACCTAAATTTTATTCTAACGTTTCTGCCTAAACAGATCGAGCACCTTTTCGTTCTCCATTGCTCACACTTCCAACGTCAAGCATCTTCCTCGATATCAATCTCCGCCTTAACCCGCTTGGAACAAAGTTTGATCGCATCTTTTAACCCCATGATTTTTTAAAATCTGCCAAATTGCTCCTTCAACGGATTTGGTTTTCTTTCCTTCAAGAATTAAAAAAGAGAGGCTCAGATTTCCCAGGCAATAGGGTTGAGACATAGGCTGTGTATGAATTTGCGCTCTTGAGGTTTTCTGATGAAAATCAATATAAAACCAGATCCCGTCCTCATCTGGATTTGGAACGCCAGCTCTCCATCCAGCGATCCGTTCAGCCTTGTGAGTGCGATAGCCGTACTCAACCTTCATATCTTTCACATTCACGTTCTTAGAAATGGAAAAGTCCGCCAACTGAGGATAGCCTGCGTTGAGTTTCGCTATATCATGAGCGATTCTATCTATCACCGATCCCGAATTAATGCTTCCAGCACAACCATTTGATAAAACAACTACCGTATAGATTGCTGTTCCAATGACCCATCTCAAACCAACTTTCATTTCCATAATTCCTGGTGGGCTAACAACTTGTGTTTTACCGCACGACAATGATGTTTTCTACAGAAATAATAGCGTAAGCGTGCGTATCAGCACTTGTCAGGCACGCTTACCATGACTACATCCTCGAATAAGAGCCACCATTTTCATTAACGGAATCACGAGCAATCTCCATGACCATTGTAGCCAAGTCTTGAATGGATTCATTGATGCTTGCACAGTTGAGAAAGCAGAATTCATAAGGGGGACCTGTCTGGTTGATATCACCTGTCACCCAAGAATCGTTAAGCGCAGATAAATTTCGCCCATGCCAAATAGGCTCCTTTCCTTCACGACAGACAAAATTCCAAAACTCTTCCTCAGTATTAATGCTGAACCAATCGATCATGAACCTATGCATTGTTCAGCAACATAACGACAAAGTTGAGCGGTAGTAAATAACTTCTGTCATCATAACCGATCGCCCTTGCTCTACAGCTCCAACGTAGTGTTAGCCTTCTTACTTATACATCCATTTTCTTTCAATTAACTCAATCTCTTTCCATACACCATCTAGCAGTTTTTCCAGTCTTCCCCACTGTGGTTTCCCTCTGTCTCGTCCCACAACTCGGACAGGATCGATCCAGTCTTGTTGGCAATACTCTAATGGATCGGGAATACTCTGCCAGTCCTCACGAAGAATACCGTATTTGCTATGGCAGGCTTCTTCTGCACTTTCTAAGGAATCGTAACATTCATCACCATTAGCAAAACCGTCATCTAGCTCAGTGCATGGAAAAAGATAAACACCCTCGGCGCACTGGTATAAAATGACCTGTTTGATTTCAGATTGATGTGTTGTTTTTGCAATTTTTCTCACGCGAACTGCCAAAAATCTTGTTCTTTAAAAAATATTTCGATCTAGTTGAGCAACTTTTTAGCCCGCTCTCTCTGAAATCGATTGACCGCATTGATGACAACAATTTGAGTTAATCGTCACCATTCCGCGAAGATCGACACCACAGGCTGTACAGCAGCATCCAAGTGGAAGGGCTTTGCCATAACAGTCAACAGCTTCTGTAATGACATCCGATGATGATTGGCACCACTCAATCAGGCTCCGAACATTTTTCGGAGTAATAGCACCATTCTCACTGCTCCATTCGGGACATCGAAAGCGTCGCCAACAGCCGTTGCGCCCATTTACCCGTTTGAAATCACTTCCGATCACAACGAGGTGACGTGTTTCATCATGCTGCCCCAAGTGAAAGTGGACGATGAATTGTTTGTCATCTGAGAGAACGTGGAGAACATCATCAGAAGAGTCGTCATCTAATTTGACATACCAAACATACGATCTCCCCTCAACGACTAACTTGCGTCGAGATTTAGTTCCTACGCCCATAAGTGTGGATGCGATGTCAATGTAATCTGAATCGGCTAGTACTAGACGGCGGAAGTTTCCCCTTGCTTTTCCACCGCTCAATTCGGCTCCGCTCACTGAGCGAAGTCGAAGTGAACACCCACCCTATTTATGCCGCTCAGTACTAGAGTATTTTCGAGTGACAATGCTTGCGATTGATAAGCAAGTAACCGATCGACTGTCAGATGCTGTAATTCTTCAGGAGTTAGGAGTTGGATTCGGCGCGGTAAAACCATTGTAAATCAAGACATTATTATGATTCCCGATGACAGACCATTTTCACCCATTCTGGTTGAGATTTAGCAGCATTATTGAGCCAACTTTTAATCGCTACGAAATATCTAGGCATCTTCCTCGATATCAATCTCTGCCTTAACCCGCTTGGAAAAAAGCTTGCTGGCATCCCAGGGATAGGTGGTGAAATTTGGTAATATTTCCTGGGCAAAGGCTTCAGCGGCTTTGGATCGATAACGATTGGGATTGACAATTACTGATAGGATCCGATCGATCGATACGCCATCGATATATACTCGGTGTAAAGTGCCGTTTTCTACTTCGCGCTCGATCGCCGAACAAGAGACAAAAGCTGCACCCAGTCCCGCTTGCACCGCATTTTTAATCGCTTCGATCGAATTTAGTTCCATCTCGATTTTGAGCCGTTTGGGATCGATGCTGCATCTACTCAAAACTTGATCGATTACTTTGCGAATTGTCGATTGGGCATCAAGGGAAATAAATTGGAGTTTATACAGATCTTCCTTGGGAATACTTTTCATGCCAGCAAAGGGATGACTAGTTGGTAAAATCAGCGCGAACTCATCCTCCGCATAGGGCAAAACATCCAGTGAATCCTGCAACTCCGCTGGCACTTCACCACCAATGATTGCTAAATCTACCTGTCCATTTGCCACACTCCAAGCCGTGCGCCGCGTCGAGTGAACGTGGAGCTGTACCGACACATCAGGATACTTTTGACGAAACACCCCAATCATTCGCGGCAATAGATAAGTCCCCGTTGTCTGAGACGCGCCCACAATCAGGGTTCCACCTTGGAGATTTTGCAGATCTTCGATCGCACGGCAGGTTTCCTGACACAATGTAATAATCTTCTCGCCGTAACTGAGCAGCAAATGCCCCGCCTCAGTCAGTTGTGCGCGCCTACCACCTCGGTCGAATAACGGCACATCCAATTGACGTTCGAGATTCTGCACCTGTAGACTGACAGCAGGTTGGGACACATACAAGCTATCGGCGGCGCGTTTAAAACTTCCCTCCGCAGCAATTGCCCTGAGAATCCGTAACTGATCCAGAGTGAAAGGCAGGTCAGACATAGCAGTGAGCGTGTAAGATTAGTAGCGATCGACTATCGATTTCCCATTGACAGTACCATATTCGGTTGGTACTTTTTTAAGTGGTTTAGTGGTTTAGTTTTTAGTGGTTTAGTTGTGGAGATCGTGAAGGCTGGACTGTGATGTCTGCGTTGGCAGCAACCATGCTCATCGATCGGAATAAAATCAAACGTCTGAAGCTAAACCACTAAATCTCTAAACCACTAAGATAAAAATGGAATTAGTGATTCTTTGATCTCAGCATACCAGTGTTCTTGAGGATAGTGTGCGGCTGTAGGCAAAGTGACCAATTCGCCCTGCTTGAGGGATTTGACGCAGGTTTCGGCTTGGGCAAGATCGAGCCACGGATCGTTGATGCCCCATAATATTTGGATCGGGATGTCCAAATCCGGTAAGCTAACCGAGATTTCAGTCATGGCTTCAGCTAGTCTGAGATTGCGAATAGTAGCTAGGTGCGATCGACCAGGTACAGAACTTTTCAGGTATGGTTGACGATAGACTTCGAGATACTTGTCTTCAATGACGCATTTGCAGCCAGCTTCGAGTGTTCGCTCGGCAGACAGCGGATCTTGAGTCAGCATTTCACCTGCGACAGGTAAACCCAATTGCTTAATTGCCCAGGGTAGCTTTGCACTAGTCGTCAGTGGTGCGTTGAGAATTACTAATTTGTCTACTCGCGCTGGATAACGGAGCGCGTATTGGATCCCCACAGTACCCAAAAAGCCCTGAACGACTAGGGAAAATCGATTTTCAGAATGAGAGGCTCCGCCAACGAGATCCAAAGCCGCAACCAACTCAGCAAAGGCACTCACAAAGGCATCTGGCGTGTAATCAAAATCTCGTTTATCTGGCTTACTCGAATTTCCAAACCCAATCCAATCTGGTGCAATTGTCCGAATCCCAGCTTCAGCCAATGGTCGCATCAATCCCGTCCAAGTCAAGCTTTGGGATGGTAGTCCATGCAGCAGGATCGCCGTCGGGGGATTTTCGGCACCGTCTGGTGTGAGTTGTCTAGTAAACCACTCTAAGCCGCCGACTCGAATGGATGTTTTGATAATTTTAGCCACAATAAGTTCTGAAGATGAGCCATCTCTAGTCTAGACTGTGGCTGCGATCTCAATTGCTTATAAAAATAATTGTCACGATCGTTAAAAACACTGTAACTACTGACAATCTCGTCTAAACCCTGAAGCCTAATCTAATCGATCGATCCCCGAACGCCGTAAGATAAGGAGATTAGACAAATATTTTAGCTAATATTGTGAAAGCGATTACTTTACTCGGTTCTACTGGTTCGATCGGCACTCAGACGTTAGATATCGTCGAACATAATCCTGATAAGTTTCGGATTGTCGGGCTGGCGGCGGGTAGTAACGTGGAAATGCTCGCGAAGCAAGTGCGTCAATTTCGCCCAGAAATCATCGCGATTGGCAGTGAAGCTAAGTTACCAGAGCTAAAAGACGCGCTTTCAGGTTTAGATTACACTCCAATTATCGTCGCTGGCGCGCAAGGCACGATCGAAGTGGCTGGCTATGGTGATGCTGAAAGCGTCGTCACAGGCATCGTCGGCTGTGCTGGACTTCTTCCCACAATCGCAGCGATCAAAGCAGGGAAAGATATCGCCCTAGCCAATAAAGAAACCCTAATTGCAGGCGGCCCCGTCGTGCTACCGTTAGTCGAGGAATATGGGGTGAAATTACTCCCCGCCGATTCTGAGCATTCGGCTATTTTCCAATGTTTACAGGGCGTTCCCCCTGGTGGATTGCGCCGAATTATCCTTACTGCTTCCGGTGGCGCATTCCGCGATCTCCCTGCGGAGAAATTAGCCTCAGTGACCATTGCTGACGCGCTCAAGCACCCCAATTGGTCAATGGGGCAAAAAATCACTATTGACTCTGCTACCCTGATGAACAAGGGATTAGAGGTGATTGAGGCGCATTATCTATTCGGGGTTGATTATGACAATATCGATATTGTCGTCCATCCTCAGAGCATCATTCACTCGCTGATTGAAGTTCAGGATACCTCAGTTTTAGCCCAGCTAGGTTGGCCAGATATGCGACTACCACTACTATACGCGCTCTCATGGCCCGATCGCGTCCACACCGACTGGAAGAAGTTCGATCTCGTCACAGCGGGAGATTTAACATTTAGAGCACCCGATCGATCAAAATATCCTTGCATCAATTTAGCATACGCCGCAGGCAGAGCTGGCGGTTCGATGCCAGCAGTATTAAATGGCGCGAACGAGCAAGCAGTGGCACTATTCCTGGATGAGAAAATTCACTTTCTAGATATTCCCAAAGTGATCGAAAAAGTCTGTGATAAGCATCGCAATGATTTTACATCAACCCCTAGTCTGGATGATATTCTAGCCGCCGATATTTGGGCACGACAAATGGTGATCGAATTTAGTCAACAGGTAGTTGTCTAGAATTGAGGTAGAAGATATTTTAATTTTATTTATCCTGGTTTTGAGAGGAGTCACTCGTATATAAGTACACCAGTAAGAATTTGCAGGGGATAACAGCCTGACTCAAAAGTCTCGTTAGGCTGTGACTGAGCATCAGTATTGCTGGTTATCCCCGCAGATTTTTAGCAATGAGCGCATCATTTAAACAGATATCAGAGTCTAATTACGGAAAATGGCTGCTGTATGGAATTATTGGATTAATTTCTGTATCTATCTTCCCTTCATTTTCGCTCGGCTGGCTATGTTTAAATATAGTCATTTTTTACATCATCAATACTATATCGATTGTTATTCATGAGTCAGGACATGCAATTGCTGCTGTTTGCCTGGGGATGGAAGTTACGAAGATTGCGATTGGTCATGGTGAGACTGTCTATGAATTTCAATTATTCGGTATACCTTGGAAAATAAAGCAAGTTCCATTCGGCGGAGCGACTTATCTTTTAGCCAAATCAACTTATTTTTATCGAACTAAATCTTTCATTGTTTCGCTGTTTGGGCCGTTAACTAATTTGATACTAGTCTATTTAACTCTGAGATTTCCCAGAGAGTTTATGACTATCAATATCCCTGGAATTTATATTTATCCTGGAATCATTATCTGTATTAGAAACATTATTTATGTATTCGAGAACTTAGTTCCACAGTATTGTGAGATTGAGGGAAGTCAAGTACCGAATGATGGCTTGTCAATGTTGAAAATCCCATTTTTGTCTACAAGACAAATTTCTGAAGAGGTTTCCACATCATGGGTAATTGATGGTTACAACTTAGAACGTAGTGGTCAATATCAAACAGCAATTGAAAGCTTCAATACAGCAATTTATCACAATTCAAATTGTGTTCAAGCTTATCAGGGCAGGGGGAATACTTTTCGATTAATGAAAGATGATCGATTAGCGATCGATAGTTATCAACAAGCGATCGATCATTTTAGTGATAAAATTGAGCTAGAGCCGCTAAACGCGACTCATTACTCGGCAAGAGCAATGGTTTATCAAGCTTGGATCAAAATAGATTCAACTAAGTTGCAAGATGCGATCGAAGATTTAACTAAAGCGATAAATATCGATTCTACTAATCATTCTTTCTATTTTACTCGTGCTGCTGTCTATTGCTATTTGGGCATGGAGAATCAAGCGATCAAAGATTTCACAGCAGTGATTGAAATTAATGCTAATGCAGATGCTTACTATAATCGAGGAGTTACTTATTTTCAATCAAAGAACTATCAAGCTGCTATTGAGGATTTAGATATCGCAATTAATCTCGACAGCAATAGTGTTTCTGCATACTATAATAGAGGTAATGCTAAGTATGAACTCGAAGATAAATTAGGTGCTTTTGAAGACTACGATCGAGCTAAATTTCTTAGTTCAACTGGAGCTATTATATCTGAAGATGAACACGGTTTTTATGCTAGAGGCATTGCTTATATGCGGCTAGAAAATCAAGTCAAAGCCATTGAAGACTTGCAAAGAGCAGAAACTCTGTGCTTGGATCATGGAAATACTAGTCTTTTGAAGCAAGTTAGAGCAGAGATTGAAAAAATTGGTACTTGAATTGCAGAATCTTATGATAGAATTGACCCTTTCCGTGTTTGATATATTATTTGGTTGAGGGTCGATCGCATGAGTGGCTTAAAGGGTAGAGATTTATTGAGCATGACAGATCTGAGTGCAGACGAGACACTCGCCCTGCTCCAACTCGCCGCCGATCTCAAGCAGGGTAAGGTTAAGCCAATTTGTCACCAGAGTTTGGGGTTGCTGTTTTATAAGTCTTCGACGCGGACAAGGGTGAGCTTTTTTGCGGCGATGAGCCAGCTAGGAGGGCAGGTAATCGACCTCAATATTGGTTCAATGCAAATTGGTCGAGGGGAGCCGTTGGCGGACACTGCGCGGGTATTAGACCGATATTTGGATGTGTTGGCGATTCGGACTTTTGCTCATGCAGATGTAGAAACTTTTGCCAAGTATGCTCAAATGCCAATTATTAATGCCTTGACTGATTTAGAGCATCCCTGTCAGGTATTTGCAGATCTCCAGACGGTTCAGGAATGTTTTGGACAGTTGGCGGGTTTGAAGCTGGCTTACTTTGGGGATGGCAATAATATGGCGCACTCGCTGCTGCTGGGTTGTGCAACGGTGGGGATGGATATTGCGATCGCGTGTCCCACTAATTTTACCCCAGATCCGGCGATTGTCGATCGAGCAAAATCGATCGCGGCGATCAGAGGTACCCAAGTTATCATCACTCAATCACCTCAAGAAGCAGCTAGTCAGGCGCATATAGTTTACACCGATGTCTGGGCAAGTATGGGACAAGAAGCTGAATCTGACACGCGGATTCCGGTGTTCCAACCCTACCAAGTCAACCGAGAACTCTTGACCATCGCCGATCCTGATGCGATCGTATTGCACTGTTTACCTGCCCATCGTGGTGAAGAAATAACTGAAGATGTACTTGAGGGTACTCGATCGCGGGTCTGGGATCAAGCCGAGAATCGGCTCCATGCTCAAAAAGCATTACTAGTGAGTGTGTTGGGTGCCCAATAAACAATATTGCGAAAGCTTACCAGTAACTACGCTTTACCATCGTAGTTACTGCGTTATATATAAATATTTGTAACGATCGGATCGAGTAACGGGGATCGCCTGTGTTTGGGTGGAAAGCTAACGATATCAACGTCTACCCAATCACCAGCACAGATGCAAACATCAACTCTTTGTAGCGTTAATCAAGCGCGAGTAATTACGCCTCAACATCTGCCGGAAACCATCAGAGCGATGATCCAACAACGAATTGCTCGACTCAAACAGGAATGTAGCGATCTGCTCAACTGTAAAGTGGACATTACCGTGCCAGCATTTTGCCAAACAGGTATTTATCAAGTTGGCATTGTCCTGAATCTATCACAGTTAGACTTGAAGATCGATCGAGAACCAACTCCAGATTGTTATCAGGAGGATATTTATGTGGCAATTTGGAGTGCTTTTGACTTAGCTAGCAAAAAACTCAAACAGCATTCAATCTCAGCAGGCTATGCACCCAAGCCAATTCCGACTCAAACTGTTCCGACTCAACAAATGCGGACACTCCGTCGTTCTCACGGATATGCCAGAGGTTAATTGATAGTTGATAATTATTAAAAGAGTGCTTTTAGTTCATGAATAAGTACTTTTCCTAGAGAATTGCGGGGGATTTGAGATATAGAAATCCACTGTTTGGGGATTTTATATTTACTAATTTTACCTGCAATTGCTTGGGACAGGATATCAGCGGAGACGGGGATATTATTCTCAACATATGCAGCTACTACTAGTTGACCCCAATATCGATCTGGTAAGCCAATTACCCACACATCTGCGACCAAACCTGTTACCATGATGGCATTGATGACCTCGATCGGAAAGACATTTTCACCACCTGTAATAATCTTGCCACTATTGCGACCTAAGATCGTTAAATAGTCATCTGAATCAAACGATCCTAGATCGTCAGGCTCGAAATAAGTAGATGTGTTAAGTGTAGGGAAATAGCCGAGCATTAATGATTTCGACTCAATTTGGATCTCACAATCAGGCGATCTTAGTTTAATGCTGGCATGGGGTAAAACTCGCCCACAACTATTATTACCAGCTAAAAATTCAGCAGGTTTTAGACTGGTAATTTGTGAAGCAGTTTCAGTCATGCCATAGGTTAATGCTAGTGGAAGTTCAGCAGTTCTCGCTCTAGCTAATAACTCAATACTTGGCGGCGCACCACCGAGTAAAATTGTTTGAAATTTTGCCAACCACTTGGAATCTAGATCTAATAGTTTGGCTAATTGGGTGGGCACGAGGGAGATAAAATAGTCTTCTAATTCAATCTGACTAGTGATTGAATTTGGATCGGTATAAAGCTGGTGAAAATTTGTAACTAATAACTTACCATCAGTGAGGATCGATCGAACTAATTGCATCAAACCACTCACATGATAGAGTGGTAAAGTACAGACTGTATTGATTTTAGCTACTGTATAAAACTCCTGAAATCCCCAAGCAGATGCACTCAAAGTTTCCCAAATATGAATGGCAAATTTGATTTCCCCAGAGGATCCGCCAGTGGGAATCATGATTGTATTTTGGTGCTGCTGCGGGTTTACTTGACTAGTTAGTTCTGCTACTTGTGCCCACTCCGTATCACCCCAGTGAGGATTGCACAGAAAAATCGGAATGCCCAATCGACATCCCGCCATAACTTCAGCGATGAATTCAGTTAAATCAGTGGTGGAAATTGAGATGAAATGAGGTTGATGTCGAATAAAATCAGCTAATCTTTGATTAGATCGATCGATGATTGCCTGACTATCACCACCAATTAGCCATCCAGCCTGTAACCGTCGGCAAAATAAAGCATGTATATTCTCTCTCAACTTCTAATTCCCAACTCCCAACTTCGACTCCGCTCAGTGAGCGGAGTCGAACTGAACTCCTAACTCCCAACTCCAAAAAAACTACCCCCGACTACGTACTTACACGATTGTAGAAGAGGGAATAGGAGATATAAAGTTGAGTAAACGAGATATAGAGGTGTCGAAAAAACAATAGTACAGTAGCAAACTGAATTAATCAGTAGTTTTACTGACTACTTGGGGTAAACCCATGCTGTAATTTAACACTCTACTGTCGAGATTATAACCGATTTCGCCGTTTTGAAGCAGAGATCTGACAAAATGTTCCAAATCCGATCCGATTCGACGCAGATTGTACTCGGTTAAATCGGCACCACTGTAAGATTCTACTAGATCGTCAAATTGACCATAAACCTTACGCAGGGCATCTTCTCGCCAAACAAGTTCGTTGTCAGGATCGACATCTAGGGTCAAAACTTGCTCACTAGGAACTAGTTCATTTTTCTTTACTTCAGCGGTATAAATGTGGATGTGGCGGGTTGTAGATTTTAGTAACATTTATTTTAGTGGTTTAGTGGTTTAGTGGTTTAGTGGTTTAGCAATATGGTAAGCACTGCTTGCCAAGAAGAGTTTGGAAAATCTCTGTCTATTGGTAAATCATCACAACTGCGATAAATATTAATGGCGATCGATACTAGGTTTATCTATTCTAGATCGGCAGCGTCAAACTAGAGTCTAATTTTCATCTGAACCGCTAAACCACTAAACCACCAATTAACGTTCTTCCTTCCGAAACTCAGATGGACTCATCCGCATCGGCTGTGAGGGGTTCCAGATTCCTGCGCCCATGATTCGGGCATATTGACTACCCCGCAGGAATCGATCGCGATATTTGGTACCACTGACATTAGCACCTAATGAGCTGGGGGTTCGCATGTTGGCTAATACACAACCCTCTTTGAGGAGTTGTTCGTTGAGCAATTGACCATCTTTCCACAGATAGACAAATTTGCGACCATATTTATCGGCTTCTATGGACTCAAATTCGATGCTTACGCCGTCTTTACCAGGTGTGGCGATTAATTCCTCCAATCTTTGTTTTGCTTGCTTACCCCAGGGTTCTTGCCCCATATCTGGCGCATCGATCCCCACCAATCTACCCTGTTGAATTACTGGCGGTTGCTGAGATTTGTCGATCCATTCTACAGATTGTCCACTCAAGACGCGACTAATCTGCACCGCTGGATACCTCGGCGGTGGTGCTTGACAACCAGCCAGAACTAGCAATCCAGATGCACCCGCACACATAGATCTAAATCTACGACTCATCATTCAGAACAGCTATCAACTATCAACTATCAACTAAATCTAACCCTCATCCAAAGGTATGCCCTGCTTCACTTTACCCTTGCCAAAATAACGACCAAATTGAAGTTCATAGACTTCATCCTCGTCTTGGGTTTCGACTTTCAAGTCCGAGAGCGCGTAGCTGACGCAGAGGAGGGCATAACCTTGGCTTTGAAGCTGGGGTGAGAGTCCCATTGCTTCTGGTTGGTGGAGATTACCCGATTTGACCAGGACGGCGCAGGCGGTACAGGCACCATTCCGACAGGAGAAGGGAAGTTTGAGACCACAATCTTCGGTACTATGCAGGATATATCGATCGCTCGGAACTGTTACTCGATGATATGTCTCCGTTTGCCGATTGTAAATCTCGATCTGATAATTGCGAGTCATAATTTGCTATTGGTGGCTGGTATAGGCGGTTGGAGGGATACCAGAAAACTAATTTTTAGCCACTATTGCTATTATCGGTTGACAGTTGGTAAAAGTCTAGGCTATGCTAGTCAAGCGTTAAAATCCGTGACTAGTTTGTGGAGGAGTGGCCGAGTGGTCGATGGCGCAGCACTGGAAATGCTGTGTAGGGCAACTTACCGTGGGTTCGAATCCCACCTCCTCCGTATCTAAATCAAGAAGCCTCAGATTGTTGTGTGTAGCTTAAACAATAACCCTGCCATTACGGTGGGGTTATTGTTTTAATATCGGTTGGCGAAGAAATGAATATTTTATGATTGAATGCTGAATTAATTAGTCCACAATGCCATCCCGTTTCAAATCACCCATCAGTGCCGTCATAAATTCAATAAACACCCGCACTTTTGCCGATAGATACTTTTTTTGAGGATAAACGATCGCAATTGGCTTAGTCTCTCTCGATCGAAACTCCGTCAAAATCGGCTGCAACTCACCTCGCGCAATTGCCCCAGCGACAATATATTTGGGAGCCTGAATAATCCCCGCTCCCTGACAAGCAGTCATCAGCAACGCCTCGGCATAATCGAATTGGAGATAGCTATTTATCGGTAACGATATTGCTGCCCCTTGCCGCTCAAATTTCCATTCAATCTCTCGGCGAGTTTGGGGCAATACAAAATTCACACAGCGATGATTCGCAATTTCTTCGGGCTGGCTGGGTGTTCCGGCTTGCTGTAAGTAGCTAGGAGCAGCACAGGTAATCGCATAGGCTTTCGCTACCGCCTGCATTCGCAAACTACTATCAGTACTTACGCCCACCCGCACGGTGGCATCGATGCCTTCTTCTATCATGTCGCTAATTCGATCGCTAAAGGATACGTTCAGCTTCAAATCTGGATACTGGAGTGCGAAATCTGGCAAGCGTGGTGCGATATACATTTTGCCGATCGCGATCGACAGATTCAGCCGCAAAGTCCCCGTCGGCATAAATTGAGACTGTTTGATTTCGAGTTCTGCGGCTTCTAGTTCATCCAAAATCTGCTGACAGCGATCGAAGTATTTGGTGCCATCTTCGGTTAGCGTCAAACTGCGGGTGGTGCGTTGCAATAGGCGAATGCCCAGATCTTCTTCTAATCTGGCTACTGCCCGACTGACTGCCGAAGGCGACATACTCAACTGACGGGCTGCTTCCGAAAAGCTCTGATGTTGAGCCGATCGTAAGAAAATTACTAAACTCTTGAGTTTGTCCATCTTTACACTTTCTGCATAGCTAGCCAATAGCCTATACTATTCCTGATAGGTCGCGCACAAATAAATGGCGTAATCTACGGATGCCCATTCCCGATTCTGGTTTTATGCCTGCTTCCGCCCAATCATCTGAATTAATCGATCCCAGCAGTTTGCTAAAATCGGATTGGTTACTATCGCGTCGATCGATGCAATCGGGTGGTTTTGTCGTCGAGCATCATCTCGAACCTGCCGATATCGTTGAATCACCGCCAATTTCACAGCATCTGATGTGCTTGTATCTTGATGACTCGCCGTGTCAGGTAACGCAATTTGACAAATTGGAATTTGATGGAGCGACTCAATCTGGTGATTTCTGGCTATTACCAGCATCGAGTTCCTCAGGACTGTGGGCTTGGGAAAATACTGATGAAACCATCATGTTCATCATCGATCCACCGCTATTAGAGAAGATTGCACTGGTAAGTGATTGCGCCAATTCATCAGGATTAGAGCTAAAGCCACTGGTTTATCAGCACGATCGACAACTGCTATCGTTGGCGTAGCCTACCGGAGGTAATCGCTCAGTCTTTCAAGCAGGAAATGACTCAAGGCGGCGTTGCCAGCCAATTATACACTGATGCTTTAGCTCTCCAGTTCACCATTCATTTACTGCGGCATTACACCACCCAGTCGTTAACTCCAAAGCATTATCAAGGCGGGCTGTCACGGCAGCAGGTCATGAATTGCCCCTACCAAAGCAGTTGCAAGTTATTTAATCCTAATTCCTAAGCAAGAACGTACCGATTTACCGCAAGATCGTCCCAGACTATCCGCCAGAGTTCTTGATAGACTTCTTCCAGGTTGAAGTACTGCATTATTTGTGCATTTTCTGCATAAATAATTTGCATCTTAGCTACTTTTTCCCGGCCAGCACAAAGGCTATCTTAGATACATCAAGTAATTCAAACAGGAGTTTCGTTATGACGATCGCATTAATCACTGGCGCAAACAAAGGCATCGGCTTAGAAACCGCCCGTCAACTCGCCGAAAAAGGCATTCACGTCTTAATTGGTGCCCGCGATGCCGCCAACGGTCAAGCCGCTGCTCAGACGCTCCAAGCCGCAGGTTACAAAGCCGATTTCATCGCTCTGGATGTGAGCAACGAAGCCAGCGTCAAACAAGCTGCTCAAACTGTGACCGATCGCTATGGCAAGCTGGATATTCTGGTCAACAACGCGGGTATTCATCCAGAATTTGCTCAAGGTGTGTTCAGCCTCGAACAAATGTCTTCGGAACTAATGCTCCAAATTTATCAAACCAACGTCTTCGGGCCATTTACGATGATGCGCGAATTCTTGCCGCTGCTGCGTAAATCTGAAGCGGGACGGATCGTCAACACCTCATCTTCGGCTGGCTCACTCACCGACCAATCCAACCCCGAATCGCCCTATTATGGCGTAAACACTGCTGGCTACAACTCTTCTAAAACTTCCCTTAATGCCCTCACCGTTCAATTAGCCAAACAGCTTGCTGGCACCAATATCAAAGTCAACTCCGCTTGTCCTGGTTGGGTTCAGACCGATATGGGGAGTGCCGCCGCACCGCGCACCGTTCAAGAAGGGGCACGGATTATCATCAAACTGGCTACCTTGCCCAACGATGGCCCGAATGGTGGATTCTTCAATGAAGATGGCTCGATTGGTTGGTAGAAACTCAACACATCATGGGTTTATTTTCCCCATTTGAGTTGGTGCCAATAGACTCTAAAACGATGTAGTGATGGTGCCAATGTTTTTTTGAAGTATTGCTAAATCCTTTCGGATATTAGCCCCTACTTAATTGCTTTAATTTAGATGTTAGGTAGGATTTGATTTCAGCGAGGCGATCCATTTTTTGCGAAATTTCCTCAAGTTTGCGCTCAACAATCCGAATCTGTTCGCATTCAGGAATCGCGGAATGAGTACCCCATTCTTGGATAAATTGTTTAATTTCGTTAAGTGTAAATCCTAATGACTTAGCCTGATTAATTATCTGTAATTGTTGCATTGTCTCTTCGCTAAATTCTTTGTATAACCTCGTTCCTGCTTGCCGATCGCAAGCAGTAATTAGATCCATCTTCTCGTAAAAGCGAATTGTATCCTTTGTTAAACCAGTTCTTTTAGATAGTTCACCAATTAGCATTGTGTTTGTCCACCACTCGATTAATCCTGCTTGACTGTGGAGTATACTCCACAGTTTATGCTATTACACAGCAGTAGCAATATCTAAATTTTTGGTGTCCAATGAAAAAAACCGTTCTAATTACAGGTGCTTCGAGTGGGATTGGCAAAGCAACGACTCAGAAGCTGCTTGATGATGGCTATCTTGTCTATGCTTCAGCCCGAAGCCTTTCTAGACTGGAACCGCTAGCAGCTATCGGCGCGAAAATTCTTGAATTGGATGTCACTCAAGATGAGTCCATGAAATCAGCAATCGATCGCATTATTCAAGAATGTGGCAAACTCGATATCTTAATCAATAATGCTGGATATGGTTCTTACGGTGCGCTGGAGGACATTCCGATGGCAGAAGCCAAGCATCAGTTTGAAGTCAATGTTTTTGGATTGGCGAGACTCATCCAGTTAGCAGCTCCGCACATGCGCGAACAGAGGTTTGGGAAAATTGTCAATATTACATCTGTGGGTGGCAAAATTTACGAACCACTTGGGAGCTGGTATCATGCTAGCAAGTTTGCTGTGGAAGGACTCAGTGACTGCCTGAGACTCGAACTTCAGCCGTTTGGGATTGATGTCATTATTATCGAACCAGGGCCGATTAAAACGGAATGGGGTTCGATTGCGATCGAAAAATTAATGCAGATGTCTGGTCATACTGCCTATGCAGAAGCAGCTCAGATCGGCGCAAAGTTATTAGCCCTTAGTAATGATGAGAAAATTGCCTCTCCCCCTGAAGTAATCGCAACTACAATCTCCAACGCTCTGAAAGTAAATAAACCCAAAGCACGGTATGCTTCTGGCACGGGAGCGCAATTTTTAGTTACAGTTCGCAAGTTTGCTAGCGATGCCATGATGGATCGCTTGATGCGGTTCATGATTCGGCAGGCTGCGTCACGTCACGTCAATAGAATGATAGGATGATGAGCGATCGATTCTCCGATAAGAATGGTATAAATATCCTACTCGATGCCAGATCGTGGTTAGATCTAATAACAGCCATTAGTAATAGCCCAATCTCCTGAAAGCTTTATGACCACTGATACAGAAGCGGCATCTGAGAATACGTGGATTCAGCACATAAACACATCTCTCCACATACCGCAAAACAAGCGGCAGGAGATGGCGATCGATCTTTTTGCTGGCTGTGGCGGTTTGGCTCTTGGCTTTGAAGCACTGGGATTCAGAACTCGCGGCTTTGAAACAAATCTAGAATGTGTGCAAACATATCGACTTAACCTTGCTGGCGAATGTGTGTGTGAGTACTTGACACCTCAGACTCAATATCCCAGTGCAGAAATAGTAATTGGCGGCCCGCCGTGCCAACCATTCAGCGTAGGTGGCAACCAAAAAGGGCTTGAAGATTCAAGAGATGGGTTTCTGGCCTTTATTGCGGCAATAGAGCAGGTAAATCCATCTATTTTCTTGTTCGAGAACGTACGTGGATTACTCTATCGCAACAAGTGGTATTTTGAACAAATCAAACACAGATTGGAGCAGCTAGGCTATATTGTCGAAGCGCAATTACTCAATGCAAAACACTATGATGTTCTCCAGAATAGAGAGAGAGTAGTAGTAGTAGGACATCGCGGCGGCTTCAAATTTCCAACTCCTCATACCAAAACCATTTCAGCAGGGGCGGCACTGGGTTCTATGTTTGAGCAAGTACCCGATCGTGCTAAATGGCTAACCCCAAGCATGGACACATATATTGCCAAGTATGAGAAGGCAAGCTGCTGTAAGAACCCCCGCGATCTACATTACGATCGACCAGCCAGAACAGTGACTTGTCGAAATCTTGCAGGGGCGACAGGAGATATGCATCGAATCCGCTTACCTGATGGTCGTCGCAGACGCATTACCGTCAGGTAAGCCGCGCGGCTTCAGTCTTTCCCTGACTGGTTTGAGTTCACTGGTAGTGAAACCGAGCAGTATTATCAGGTGGGCAATGCTGTTGCCCCTCTATTTGCAAAAGCCCTTGCTCAGTCTGTCGTAGACTATCTGGATAATGGTGTTTCTATGACTACGAGTAACATAATTGATTTAACACAGTTATGATGCAGTAAATAGAGTAAAGTTTAATGGATATTACTAACACTATTAAGCCGAAAAATAGAACCCAGTGGCGAGAATGGTTGAGAGAAAACCATCAAAAACTCACAGAAATTTGGTTGTTGTTGGACGATCGCACCGAAGAGCCAACAGTGCTATATCTTGATGCTGTTGAAGAAGCCATTTGTTTCGGTTGGATCGATGGCATCCAAAAACGCTACTCAACCCATGAACTCGCCCAAAGATTCACACCCCGCAAGCGGCGTAGCAATTGGACAGAACTAAATAAAGAACGCGCTCGTCGGCTGATTCGACTGGAATTAATGACTGAAGCTGGCAGTGCCACACTTCCTGATCTGGATGTAAAACTTATTGTTGCCGAAGATATTCTGGCAGCACTAAAAAACAAACCTGCGGCTCTAGCTCATTTTCTAGAGTTTCCCGATTTGTATGTTCGGGTACGAATTGGCTACATCGAAGAAATGCGGAAGAATCCCATTGAGTTCGATCGGCGACTGCAAAATTTTGTGAATAAAACCGCAGATAATAAAATATTTGGCAATTGGAATGATGGAGGCAGACTGCTATGAATCAGTCTCAAGTAATATCGTTTGGATCGATACCTCGATCTCGAAGATAGGCGATTAATTTTTCTTTTTGATCGCGTTCTCGATCGGCACGTTGGGATTCCTGTTCGGCACGTTGGCGTTCGGCTTCAATCTTTTCTACAGCCCAAGGTAGGATTGTTGACGACTGGTTCCACCAGCGCAGCCAATAGCCATTGCGATCGGTTTTAGATCCATTCCAAGTACCCAGATAGAGATCGATTTCTGGTAGCCAATGACGGCCATTTTCATCTGGCTGTTCTAGTTCGTATTTGCCATTTCGGAGTCGGTAAAATTCTAATAGTCCAGCTTTTGGCTCGAAGATGACATAAATCGGTACCTGCAAGATTTGCTCATAAAAAAACCATTTACCAGGGGGATAAGTGGGTTTGCTTGAATACTCCCCGCCTTCGGTTTCCGAGAGGAATTCCATGACGATCGTGGGTAAGTCGCCCTCTAGGTTGGGCGTGTAGCTATTGCGAGATGCCAATTGCTCTTTAACGCTAGGAACGTATAACCAATCGGGTGCTTTGATGACCAATTCTCCATTCACCGTCGCACACAGGCCAAAATTAGTCGCAATCAGCATCTGTGGTTGAATGCGTTGGGCGATTTCGAGGCTTTCTCGCAATGCGCCTGCGATTAATGGTTGTCCGTTATTTTCCACAGGTTCGTCCTCTAGTCTAAATCCAGCCGGAAGGGGTTCCCAGGTGATTTCTACTGGTTTTCGGTTAATCTTGAGTTGAGTTGTCATACATGCAACCGTATCGTACCGTAGGTAATCAATCGACTTCCATTTTAGCCGATCGAACACAAAATTCCTGCTAGACTTGCATAATTCGCCGTTCGCGTTGGCGGAGCCTCTGCCTGAGCAGAAGCGTGGGCGTTAGCACAATCGAATCTCCCAAAATCATCATGCCCTACGTTAATATTCAAATTACTCAAGGTGCAACGAGAGAACAAAAATCTCAATTAGTCCAAGAAGTAACCGATTCTTTGGTGCGGATTCTGGGCAAAAAACCAGAGCATACCCACATCGTCATTCAAGAAATCGCCGAAGAAAATTGGGGTTTTGCGGGGATGCTGACAGATGACTGGAAAAAACAACAGTAATTGGAGTTAGTAATATGACAACTAATAAACGGGCATTAGTTACTGGTGGCAATCGCGGTATTGGATTCGCGATCGCCCAAGGTTTAATCAACCTTAATTATGAAGTAATCATCACCGCTCGATTACCTACGGTAGGCTACGCCAACGATAGATGCTGCCGAACAATCTGCCGAAAAGTTAGGTGAAAAAGCAATTCCACTAGAGTTAGATGTGAGTGACGATAGTTCGATCGATCGGGCAATTTCAGTCCTCACCCAGAAGATTGATCGCTTGGATGTTTTAATTAATAATGCAGGCGTTTACCCCGACAAACAGGTCGATAGTTTGACTGTTTCTCGCGAACTTCTGAATACAGCGATGCAAACCAATACTTTTGGCGTAATTCAGATGGTACAAGCTTGTTTGCCACTCCTGGGAAAATCCTCACATGTCGAGTATCATTTAACAGATTTTGGACTGCGGTTTATGCCGATTCTAGATTCGATCGAAGAGTTACAGCATGAACTTGAGGCGCATAGAAATAGCAAAGTAGTCGATCTGCAAACAGCCACCCAACACGAATGCTAGACTGATTACTGATGCGATCGAAGAGATTAATCATTAGCTGAAGTTCGGTTTATCAATAAGAGACTTAGGGCGCGACGAACATAGTTTTCCCAAGATTCTGATAATCATGGCAACAGTTTGTTTTCCGAGTGGGTTGAGGGTGATTTGAGCCGCATTTTGAATCAGTGCGTCAATATCACCTTGCAGATTTCCGGTGTCAGGAATAACAATTTCTTCCCTAACCTACCGATACAGAGCGGGCGATCTCGGATGCGATCGAGGTATTATGGAAAGGTTTAGCTCCATAGTTAAGTAAAGGTATACATTTGGGAAAATTGGCAATGAACGATTCTTCACAGGAGACGCTCCGCGATCGATTAAAACTAGCCGAATACAAACAGCAAATCGCCGATTTATATAGTGGTCGGAGTGATAACTATGACAATGGTGAATGGCATCCTCGGATTGCTCATCGTCTAGTCAAACTGGCAGATATTCAGCCTGGATATAAGGTCTTAGATATTGCCACAGGAACGGGCATAGTGGCGATTGAAGCCGCTCAAATTGTTGGTAATGAGGGATACGTCATCGGCATCGATATTGCGACTGGAATGGTCGTTGGCGTAGCCTACCGTAGGTAATCGCGCCAGACAAAAAGTTGCAGAATTAGGATTGAATAATATTGAATTTCAGGTTGCCGATGCGGAAGCACTAGATTTTTCTCGTCATTCCTAACCCCAGGACAGTATCCGAATCCTGTACTCCAGCTTACACCTGAACAATTGGCACAAGCTAAAGTTGATTTTGAGACAGAATTAGAGCGGCTGCAAATTCCGCAGGGCATCTGGGATGATGGTACTATTTTTTATGTATTCGGACAAAAAACAGCATCATCTGCACTTACAGGCGGACGTGTTGCCCATGCATGGGGAGTAATTCAAACATATGGCCCTTCACTAAGTCGCGCAGTTGGGTTTTTCTTGACCTGGTTTGTCTATCAGAAAATACGACAGCAGCCAGCTAGCTAATAAATCCTAATTTATGACTGAATCCCTAGATAATGAAAGAAGCAGAAATTCCTGATAAAAATATCTTCATGATGTGCAAAGCATTGAATCGCAATGCTCTGACTAAATTACCCACCAATTATGCCATCAGAAGTTGCCGACCTGATGAGTTAGATATCTGGAAAGCGATGCCATTTGATGATGCAGATTTCGCTGAAAAATATGATGAGTTCATGTCTAATTATTTCACTACGACTTATGGTGGAAAAGAAGAACTATTTTTTGCCAAAACCTTGTTTGTTTGCAATCAACAAGACAAACCGATCGCCACTTGCCTATTCTGGAAAGCCTACGACGAATTCAATACGATTCAATGGTTCAAAGTCTTGAAAGAGTACGAAGGGCAAGGTATTGGTAGAGCCTTACTATCGCTTGTAATGCAGGACTTGGAAATGAGCGATTATCCTGTTTATCTGCACACACAGCCCTCTAGTTTTCGGGCAATCAAGCTTTACTCTGATTTTGGATTTTCGTTACTTTCAGGCGATCGTTTCGGCACCAGGAAAAATGATTTGGATGAATGTCTGCCAATCTTGAAAAAATTTATGCCGAAAGAATTTTTTCAGCAGCTTAGAATTACTGCTGCTCCGAAAGAGTTTGTGGATGCGGTGAATAAACATAGCACGAACCAATTTTAAAGATGAAATAGTTCCCACTTTTCTGTACCGATCTAGGGACTAGATTGTCGCACCCAATTAATTACCGTGTTATGTGAGACTCCAGTTTGGCGTTCGATCTCGCGGAAGCTGATGCCTTGCTGATGTAATGCTAGACACTGCTGCTTAATTTGTGGAGGATAGCCACGAATACTATATTCTTCAGCAAATTGCTTGCCGCAATCTTTGCAGATATAGCGTTGTTTGTCATGGCGATGTCCGTTTTTTACTACTCGATCGCTACCGCATTTTACACATATCATTACTTTATTGTGCGAAACAAGTAGATCGTCGCCAATGTACGGATTGAGATAGGCGCAAAGTAAATTTTTTAGCTCTGAATATAGTTTTTGTCGATGTTCGAGATCGCTTTTGAGCGCAGTGAGAAACAAGCCATTATAGGTCCGATGGAAGACTTCCGCGATTAACTCACTTTTATCGCGACTGAGATCGGGGTTACGCTGTTGGCAAAGATCGGCGAATTGATTGATGATCATGCGATCGAAATTATCGTCAAATAGAATAAATAATCCTGG
>JANNDL010000043.1:0-18150 GCA_031387665.1 Chamaesiphon sp. OTE_75_metabat_95
GAGCTTCTCTAGATTCTCCAAGACATAGTATTTACGATTTTTGGTAAACATCTCTTCCTGCAAAACCCCAAATTCCCACAGCTTGCCGTTAGAAACCATCCCAAACAGCTTTTTACTAGGATCATTGTTCAGCTTCTGTGCTGCTAGCATCTCAGCCAAACACTGTCCCCAACCTTCTTCAAAATTATCTTTCTTGGCTTCTACTACAATTACATAGGGCTTTTCCAGTACTACTTTCCCACGCGGAGAACGTTGAGCTACTACATAGTCTGGGACACCGGATAGATTTTCATCATAGTTCAGCGGTTGATGACTCCAAATTAAGAAGTTCTGGATATACCCCCGCCAAACTTCAGTCAAAATTGGCGAGATAATATTTTCACAGATTGCATATTCTGAATTGAAGACAATTCCTTCTCGAATTACTGTATTCAATCGGGAGACAAAATACTCATCACATTCAAATTCAATATTCTGGATAAAGTCTTGTTCTTGATAACTCAATGGGAAAATTTTTAAGACATCAGCAATATTTTTATAATTAGTAAAAGCCATTATATCTCCTGATTAAATCGCATTTTTATACTTAACGCAATTATTAAATTCAGATACTAAACTTGCATCCTATGGTGATATTATACTGCACCAAGATCGATTAGACTTTGTTTAATCTTCACTCCTTGGTAATCGCACCCAATGTTTTGAGGGTTGCTAGTTGGGCGCGGCTGAGTCCAGTGGCTCCGGTGATGTTCATGTCTTCGTAGACTCGTTGGGGGCGCAATACTTTCAGGCATTCCCAAGTTTCGGTATCCCACAGGCGAATTGTCTCATCGTGGCTACAGCTAGCCAATAATCGTCGTCGTGGATCGTGATGATAGACGACATAGTTTACCAAGTCGGTATGCCCTGCGAGGATTTTGAGACATTCGCCCGTGGCTACATCCCAGATGCGGACGGTGGCATCTTTACTAGAACTCGCTAGGTATCTTCCATCGGGGCTGAATGCGGTTCCAGTCACGCAGGCGGTATGTCCGCTCAAGACATAGAGGCATTCACCTGTATGAATCTGCCAAATCCGGGTCGAGCTGTCTTCACTGCCACTTGCTAGTAAGTCACCTTGCGGGTGAAAAGCTACTGTCCAGTTGTGACTTGTATGCCCTTGCAGCGTCCGATAACATTGCCCAGTTTCCATATCCCAAATTTGAATATCTGGCTCTTGACAAGCACTAGCGATCCATTTTCCCGTCGGATGGAACGCTAAATCGACAACTTTGATATCACCTAATTTGAATGGATCGAACTGTCGCAACAACTCACCAGTCCGATAATTCCAAAAGCAGATGCCAATGTCTAAACCACCGCTAGCTAATATTTCCAGATGAGGATGGAAAGCAACAGCTAGAATAAATACAGGACTAATTTGCAGTAGTTGTGGATCTGCTTTTAATCTAAAATTACGATCCACATCCCAGAGTTTTACAGCACCATCCATCCCACAACTAGCTAATAATTCACCTTGAGGTGAAAAAGCTATTTGCCAAACCGCCATCTGATGAGCTAGAGTCGAACTCAGACAGCGATCGGTGTCTAGATCCCACAAGTAAATTTGTAGGTTTTCACTACTGCTGGCTAACAGATTACTTTGAGGGTGGAAAGCTACTGCCCGAACTGCTTTGGGAATGCTGTGGAGGGTTTTCCAGCATTGTCCAGACTCAACATCCCAGAATTTCAATACACCGCTGATATCGCTGCTAACTAGAGTCTTACCTGTAGAATCTAACGCGATCGACCAGAGATTATTTTGATGCCCTTGGAAAATCTTGCGACAGTGCCAATCATCGGTATTTGTTTGTTCCCAGATTCGGATCGTCAAGTCCTGACTACCGCTGATGATTTGCGCTCCATTCGGACTAAATAGTGCTGTAACAACCACTCTGGAGTGTGCTTGTAAAGTGTGGACACAACAACTAGATTTGATGTCCCAAACTTTAATTGATGTATCGAAGCCACTACTAACTAATTGGGTACCTAGCTCATTAAAAGCCACAGAGAAAATAGGTTGTGTATGTCCGGTGAATGTATCGATACATTCATTAGTAGTTAAATCCCATAGCTTAATTGTTGTATCAAAACTACCACTTGCAAGAAGCTGTCCGTTTGGTTGAAATACAACATTCATTACGACTGAATTGTGTCCTGTAAGCGTGTTCAAAAGTTTTCCTGTTGCCAACTCCCAGAGAAAAATACTGCTACATTCACTACCACTCGCTAAAACTTTACCATCATTGCTTAATGCAATCCGGTAGATGGGTGCTGACGACTGCCAAGATTGTAAGCATTTACCAGTTTCCAAATCCCAGACTTTGATGTATCGATCGGAACTAGAACTAATCAATCTTTTGCTATCTGCTGTAAAAGCTAGTCCGATCACAAAACTATTGTGGGCAGAAATATTTAATAAGTTTTGACCATTATCAATTTGCCAAATCGAAATAGTACCATTACTACTTCCACTCGCAACAAATTCTTGGCTTGGACTAATTACGACTAAATAGATATCACTAATTGATTCTGCAAATACCGAAGAAACTAGATTCGTACTGGTCAAATTAACCTCAGCTAAAGATACATCGCGCAAATCAGCTTGGCGAATACTCAACCCCGTCAAATCCAACCCTGTCAAATCAGCCTGTAATTGATTGAGCAAATTCAAACAATTACCCGCGCCATAGCTCCCCGCTGCAAATGAACCAGCCGTAAACTGGGAAATCATCTGCTTCAAAACTCTAATAATCGATCCGTCTCCACCCAAATCCGAAGCCAACATCATCAACAACGGCTGGACGATGACCCGAATCTGACTATCTCGCACATAATCCTTCGACTGCGCTTTCATCAACGCATACGCCAGAAATAGTTTTGGTGTTTGACTACAAATCTCAGCGCGGATTGTCATTAATAACTTTTCGATCGCATATTCCATTACGACTGGCTGCTGGGTAAATCTACCGCCCTTGACTTCAATCAACGATCGACCTTGCAAATATTCCAATGCTTCGAGTAATTGTGATGTCGAAACTGCTGGTAATAGATCTGCTTGAAGATCGCTCACGGACACCCATTCTCGATCGATTGCCAGCCAATACATCACCTGCTGTTCGATTGGTGACAGCCGCTCAAATTGTCGCTCTAGCAACTTCCTAATTCCATTAAAAACAGCGGTACCCTGCTCTAAAAATTCGGTAATTCGACCATCAAATACTTCCAAAATCGATGTCGAAATAATCTTTAGAGCCAGCGGATTTCCTGCATACAAATCGACTAATTCTTGCCCATTCTCAACACTTAGAGGCAAACCTTTGTCATCTAAGATCGCCATCCCTGCCTCGATCGATAATCCACCCAACGGCATAGTGCGGACTGGCAAATTACCCCCTGCAAAATTAGCAACTTCGGCAACTTGTTCGCGGCTAGTCAACAATACACAGCTCTGATGAGCGCATTCTGCTACCTGTCGAAATAGCTCTCCATAGCCTTCATAACCTGCGAGATATTGGTGAGAACTACCGCTTTGCAAAATCGATTCCACATTATCGAAGATCAGCAAACAGCGATGCTGTTGTAAATAGTGAATTAGCCGCGCTCGATGAAGATTGGGATCGATCGATAGAGTGATTTCCTGTTGTCGTGATAGCAGCGCGATTGTCTCCGCCAACAGATCCGACAACGGCGGCGCATTTCGCAAAGATCGCCACACTACAAACTCAAACTCAGCGGATACCTGCTGCGCCAACTTCACAGCCACAGCCGTCTTTCCCATCCCACCCATCGCCAGAATTTCAACTAGGCGACAGCGATCTTTCGCAATCCATTTGTGCAGAGTCTTCAGCTCTTTGGTGCGACCATAAAAAATGGAGACATCGATCGATTCGCCCCAAAAATACTGCCGCTCTAATGCCACTACCGCCAGAGACTGCTGATAACGCTGTAGGATCGATCGAATATTTTTTTTGCTAACTGGCTCACCTAATGCTTGCGCTAATAGCTGCCAGAGTCTCGCGCCGACTTCCCTAAGATACTCTACTGTGTAGGTCGATCGAGCGGCTAGAGTTGGGTAAGAGTACCCCGCCAGAGTACCTTCCAAGACAGCTATCTGGACATCATTAAGCCGAGCTAGACCATGAGATAGTAGTAATGTATCGATGCTTTTTGACAAGGATTGACTTTGCACTCTTGCTTATGACCGTTTCTTATTTCTGGTGATCGAGCAACATTGTTAGTCAAGCTCAAGTGCAGATCTTTTGGAGATTGAAGATAAAAATTGATAGAACGCACTAACTGCTCGCACTATGGTAAGTATAGTTCTGACTGCCGAATAATCGATCCTGAAAGGTAAAATATCAGCCATTTTAATGATCAATCTGCTTGTCATGAACAGTGACTAGTAAAATAGAATTACTCATAATCTCACATAGGGATTATGACTATTACTGCAAGAAACCCGACTTTTCCAAAAAGCGGCGTTTTTATTCTCCTGGGGGAGATATAAAAAAACGACAAGACAGTCGGGTTTCTGTCCTCACAAATCCTTCCCTCTCTCCATGTCTGACAACATCCCTGACTTGACTGGTATTCGCACGAGCCAGAGCCAAATTCGCAACGGTGATTATCGATTGCTCGACAAATCCAAGCTCTCGCCGATGTACCAACACTATGTCGAGGTGAAGGAACAGTATCCCCACGCTTTGCTGTTGTACCGCTGTGGGGATTTCTTTGAAACGTTCTTTCAGGATGCGATTACGATCGCTAGAGAACTGGAATTAGTGCTAACTAGCAAGGAAGGCGGCAAAGAAATTGGGCGCGTCCCCATGACAGGCGTACCGCACCATGCAGTCGATCGATATTGTGCCATGTTAGTCGAAAAAGGCTACGCGATCGCCATGTGCGATCAGATGGAAACCGCCGCCGAAGCCACAGGGAATTTAGTCAAGCGCGAAGTCGTGCGGGTACTGACTCCAGGCACGATTCAAGAAGAAGAAATGCTCCAGTCGCGGCGGAATAATTTCCTCGCGGCGATCGTCCTCGTCGGCGATAATTGGGGTCTAGCCTACACCGATATTTCCACAGGTGAATTTCTCACCACCCAAAGCAGCGATTTAGAAGTCCTCACACAAGAGCTGATGCGGCTGCAACCGCCGGAAATCCTCATCCCCATCGCCGCGCCAGATCTCAACCGCTTACTGCGCCCAGGCGAAACCTCCGACTTACTTCCGACTAGTCTGCCCAATTGCTTCTGCTATGCCATGCGCCCCCTGGCACCATTTACCCTGCCAGAAGCCAAGCAAAGGCTGATGGATGTGTTTAAAATGCGATCGCTAGAATCTTTGGGGTGTGCGCCGTTTCCGCTGGCTGTAAGGGCGGCTGGCGGCTTATTAGAATACCTCGAAGCCACCCAAAAAAGTAATCCCGTCGCCCTCCAACCGCTGCGCACTTACTCCCTCGGCGATTATTTAGTTCTCGATCATCAGTCCCGCCGTAACTTAGAAATCACTCAAACCGTGCGAGACGGCAACTTTCAAGGTTCATTACTGTGGGCATTAGATAAAACCTGTACCGCAATGGGTGGACGCGCCCTCCGCCGTTGGATGTTGCAACCCTTGCTCGATATCCACAGCATCAATAAACGCCAGGAAACGATCCAAGAACTTGTCGAAAATACTTTCCTGCGCCAAGATCTCCAGCAACTGCTCAAACGGATTTACGACATCGAACGCCTGACTGGAAAAGCCGCATCAGGACGTGCCAACGCTCGCGATCTAGTCGCCCTCGCCGACTCCTTCCTCAAGCTACCCGAACTCGCCACCATTGCCAACCAGGGCAAATCCCCATTTTTAAAAACCCTGCACCATGTCCCCGCCGAACTCGAAGCTTTGGGAGAAGATATTGCCGCCCACCTCGTCGAACATCCCCCACTTCACCTCAAAGAAGGCGGAATTATTCGCCCTGGCATTAACGCCCAACTCGACGAAATGCGCCAATCTGCCAGTGGCGATCTTCAGTGGATTGCTAACTTAGAATCGATCGAACGGGAACGCACGGGCATAGCCAATCTCAAAGTCGGATTCAACAAAACCTTCGGCTACTATATCAGCCTCTCCCGCCTCAAAGCCGACCAAGTACCCGCCGATTACATCCGCAAACAAACCCTCACCAACGAAGAACGCTACATCACCCCCGAACTCAAAGAACGGGAAGTCCGCGTCCTCACCGCCCAAGAAGATCTCAACCGGATCGAACACGAAATATTCGTAGAACTCCGCACGATCGTCGCCACCCACACCGAGCAAATCCGCACCATCGCCCGCAGTATCTCCGCGATCGATGTCCTCTGCGGTTTAGCCGAAATCGCCGTCACCCAAGGCTATTGTCGCCCCAACATGGTACCGAGCCGCGAAATCCACATCACCGATGGTCGTCATCCAGTCGTTGAAAAAGCCCTATTAGCCGGATTTTTTGTCCCCAATTCCACTCAACTCGGACAACCAGAACACATCACCCCCAGCGTCGAATCACCCGATTTAATTATCCTCACAGGGCCAAACGCCAGCGGCAAAAGTTGTTATTTACGGCAATTAGGCTTGATCCAAATCATGGCGCAAATCGGGAGTTTTATCCCCGCAACTAATGCGACGTTGGGAATATGCGATCGCATATTTACCCGCGTCGGTGCAGTAGATGACCTCGCCACCGGACAATCCACCTTCATGGTAGAGATGAATGAAACCGCAAATATCCTCAATCACGCCACCGCAAATTCCCTCGTTTTATTAGATGAAATTGGACGGGGCACAGCTACATTTGATGGACTATCGATCGCCTGGGCAGTCGCTGAATATTTAGCCAGTGAAATTCGATCGCGCACGATTTTTGCCACCCATTATCACGAACTAAACGAACTCGCCTCCATCCTATCAAACGTCGCAAATTATCAAGTCACAGTCAAAGAACTCCCCGACCAAATTATCTTTCTCCATCAAGTTCAACCAGGCGGAGCAAGCAAATCCTACGGGATTGAAGCGGGGAGATTGGCAGGTTTACCACCAACGGTAATCAGCCGCGCTCGACAGGTAATGTCGCAGATTGAGGAGCATAGTAAAATCGCCTTGGGACTTCGGGAATCGATGTCATAAGGTAAACCATTTGCGTTGCTGAATCCAGAAATATTGTTATCCGATGTGATTCGTACTAAAGTTGCTGCAAAAATCCCGCTTCCTACATCGTAGATTTAAGGTGATTATCTTAGTCAGTAAAAAAGAGGGGTGTTTGTCTCGCCTACATTTCCTGCTACCAGCGTTTATTGAGGTCTTACCTTAAATTCAGCAATGTCTAATTTCTCAGTTTCAATAAGGGCGCGGAAAGGGGTTCAACATATTTTGAGCTTGATAAATACTAAAGGTCTGAATTATTACGCCGCCACGACGAATAGGGATTTCACCTAGTTTAGTTATTTTCTTGAAATATTTAGGATAAATAGTTGTGGCATCTAGATCGACTTCAGCAGTTTTAGTACTGAGATAAATCCCACTTTTCCCGACCCACTCTTGGGGCTGCGACCAAAAGGCAAAGCTCCTGGGATTAGCATCAAAGCAAGTAATCGGTTTATGGGATATTGGCGCGATCGCCATCCCGATTTGTCCACCTAAATAGTAGCGGTTAGTAAAAATAAAATCTGCATTTTTCAGAGCTAAATTTAACTCATCATTAGCAATTAATCCTTGGCGAAGTTGCTGGATATCAAACATCTCGATCGAGCGATCAATTGAAATTGGCAAGAGTCCAAATATTGATGGTTTTCCAGTAGTTTGAAGTGTCCCTAGCGTCACATGTGATAGGGCGATCGATGATAATAATATCACCACTGCTAGCGATCCAAAGAACCACCTGTAGGGAATGCGTACAGCCGCGTTGCGACGTTCGATCGATACTCGTTCAGCCAGTAAAATTGTGGCAGTCCAATATCCAGGCATTGGCACCGATGGCAATAGTTGTCGATCTCCAGATATGAATGTAAATCCCAGAATTAATGGCAATACCAGCCACAAAATAAATCCTCTTTTTTCTAATTCCCATTCATCTTTGAAGATGCGACTGCCTGTAAATCCACCCCAGTGAATATTTCTGACCTGTTGAATCAAAGTCCGAATAATTGTCCATAGTAATGGTACGCCAAATGCCGGAAAGAGATAGAGTAGATCGATCGAGACTATCTCTGACAATCGGCTGATTAGATATCTACCACCACCAAACTGAAGGTGTAGTGATGCCCAATTATGATTTATATTCCAGATTAATATTGGTGAGATTGTAATTAGAAAAATTAGGATACCGATTGAGAACCATTTAGAACTGAGAGCTGGACGATAATTGCGACTAAACAAACAAAATCCAATTAACCCCAGTCCTAACATAAACCCATGATACTTACCCAGACAAGCTAATCCCACCGCAAAACAGAGCAATGTCAGTCGAAAACTGGGACGATACCCCCGATAATCAAAAAATTCTTGAACGGCTAACCATAATGACATTGACCAGAAAAATAGTAGCGGTGTATCGGGTGTACTTAATACCCCAAAAGCCACCTGAAAAATTGGAATTGCTGATGCGATCGCCAGGGTCTTGATTGCAATTTGGAGTGTATATAATCTAAGTGCAGCTAAATATAAAAAAAGTAATGAACCCGTGTACAGCAGTAGCGTCCCAATCCGAATCGTGAACTGGGAGACTTGCCCTGTCAACCATACCCCAATCCCTGTAGTCAGAGTAACCAGCGGCGGATAGTCAAAATAACTCCAATCGGGATGAAGAGTATAGAGATAATAATAGGCTTCATCAAATCCAGGATTGAGACAGATGGAAATTACTAATCTTACTAAAAATCCAATTAGTAAAATGATTAATGCCGTGCGATGATAGTATGCTGAAAAACTTCGATAAACTTGGATCGCCATGAATGGTTAGCTGTTGAGAGGCACTAGGAAGCTGGATCGATCCCCTGAAGATGTGATGAAATTACAAGATTGTCGATCTGATTTCAGCAGTTGTTGGTGAGCGCGAACTGAAGTTAATACGGAAGATGCCTAGTTAAAAATTTTACCGCGTTTGTGCAGATTGGGACAGGTTGGGTATTCTAACTAATATCAATCGTTAATCTCAATCGCCAAATCTAAACTCTCATGTTCAACCGTGCTACTAAATGGCTGGAAACTAACTGGGTAACTCCCGCCTACGCTGGCTGGTTGTTACTGGTGCTGACGATTTGCTTCTTTGGTGCGGCGACAAATACGATGGCGGGCTGGCTGTATGTATTGAGTGGCGTAGGCATCGCGCTATTGGGTGTGGGGGCGATTTTACCCGCTCGATCGATCCAAGCTCTCACAGTTAGTCGTGGCACAATTTTACCAGTTACCGCTGGCGCAGATCTAGAGATTTCACTAACTATTCACAATCCCACCACCCAGATTCACACCCTATTTCAAGTCCAGGATCTCACGCCCCTGAGTAGAAAAAATCCACCTCAAACGACGGTAGAGCAAGTTTTGGCCGGATCGACATATCAATGGGTTTATCACCAGCCCACTGAGCAACGCGGCGTATATCAGTGGGGAAAAGTCGCCCTCAGAAGTGGTGCCCCGATCGGCTTATTTTGGTGTCAGCGGCAGCGTCAATCAGCCGCGATCGCTTATGTCTATCCCCAAGTGCTCAAACTCGATCGCTGTCCCCTGCTCGATGGACTAGGTAGCAGCGATCGATCTACCAATCGTCAGTCTGATAGTCGCAATCTCGAAGCAGCCAATGAGGGAATTACCCGTTCGCTCCGCCCCTATCGCTATGGTGATTCGATGCGGATGATTCACTGGCGCACGAGTGCTAGATATAGCGAATTTCAGGTGCGGGAACTGGAGATCGATCGAGGTGGACAAGATGTGACTATTTATCTTGATAGCTGCTCTCATTGGGATACAACCGATTTTGAGCAAGCAGTAATTGCAGCTTGTACGCTGTATTTTTACGCTAGTAAGTCGCCAAATCTGAATGTCAAACTATGGACAGCAGCAACGGGATTAATTGCCGGAGATCGACAGGTACTCGAAACCCTCGCCGCCGTTCAGCCAGAAGAGATCCCAGCGGGGGAGATCAGTTCTACCGCTTCAATGGTTTTGCTCACAAATAAGCCACAGGAAATCGATACTCTCACCTCTGGCAGTCGCTGGATCCTGTGGACTCATGAGCGATTTACCCCATCAGCTCAATCTTTGGGGATTACGATCGATCGAGATTTACCACTCCAACAGCAGCTCAATCAGTCTAGCTTTGCTGGTGCAAGTACTTCCGATCGGTACAATCGATCTTCATCGGCTCGGAATTCGGAATTGAATTGAATTAAGCAGAGATCCGAGGGTACCCATTAAGGGCACCCCTACAGGTTAATTGTGTAGGGATGCCTTTAATGGGTACCCTGGATCTACGCTAAGTAATAGTATTTTTGGCGTTGCTGAATTGCTGTATGAATCACCATCCAATTCAAAGTCCCTCTCCCTAAGGGAGAGGGATTTAGGGTGAGGGCAAGTTCTACGCATCATACCCAAATTCAGCATCGACGTATTTTTTAACTGGTACAAGGTGTGATTCAAGTTCCTAGATTTGCGTGCGGTTAAATCGTTGTGTTACTTGGTAATGCTCATGATCCTACCCAGGCATCCCAATCAAAGATCGATCGCCAGCAACTACAGTACCGATCGAATAAGCCGCAATTTGCTGTGACTCAAAAAACGCGATCGCATCACCCACCGCAGTTCCAGGCACAATTACCACATAGCCAATTCCCATATTAAAAGTATTGAACATATCCGCAGCAGCCACATTTCCCGCCTCCGCTAACCATTGAAAAGCGGGGGGAATCTGCCAGCCGTTGAGATTCATCTCCACAGAATGAGCAGCTCCCAAGCAACGCGGCAGATTTTCTGGTAAACCGCCACCTGTAATATGTGCCATGCCATGTATGGGTAATTGGTGCGCGATCGCCGCCAAAATCGGCTTGACATAGATTTGAGTGGGAGTTAGGTACACCGAACCCAGATTTTGCCCTTCCAGCCGACTGGGGGTATCCTCCCACCGATAACCGCCATCGCTGACGATTTTGCGAACCAAACTATAGCCATTGCTATGAATCCCACTGCTGGCGAGTCCGATCGCCACATCCCCGATCTGAATCTGAGAGCCATCAATTAGCTTGCTTTTCTCCGCAATTCCCACTGCGAAACCAGCCAGATCGTATTCACCGGACTGATAAAATCCTGGCATCTCAGCAGTTTCGCCCCCCAGCAGCGCACAACCCGCCTGACGGCAACCATCAGCAATTCCCGCGACTACCTGCGTCAACTGAGTTGAATTGAGCTTACCAGTTGCCAAATAGTCGAGAAAGTACAGCGGTTCCGCGCCACAAGTGAGAATGTCATTCACACACATTGCCACCAAATCGATGCCAATGGAAGCGTGATTATCCAATTCTTGAGCGATTTTGAGCTTGGTACCAACCCCATCCGTGCCCGACACTAGCACAGGCTGTTGATATCCCGTTGGTAGTTCAAACCAGCCACTAAATCCACCAAACCCGCCCAATACACCTGGACGATGGGTACCCTGAACGAGGCTTTTGATGTTTTCGACAAACGCTCTCCCCGCTACGACATCGACACCTGCTGCTTGATAATCCATATTCCACTCGTACACGATCGGCACTGGCATTTTACCGTGATTGTCTGGCAGAGGGCAAATTTAAAGAGCGTGGGAGGGGTGGGGAGTGTGGGGAGTGTGGGGACTAAGAACGCTTGCGTCCTAACTCTTTTATATCCGTCTCCCTGTCTCCCCCCACCCCTCCCACACTTCCCACACCCCGCTTTTCCATCTACATAACATCTATAAATCCAAATTCCCTGAATCTTCATCGAAAAAATTGCCGATCGGCAAAACCTGTCAACCCAATTTCGGCTTAAAAATCATTTGAATAATAAATGTAAAGAAATGTAATATATCACTTTTGCTTATCAAAAAAAGTTGAGAATAGCACCGCTCAAAGCTTGGTTGGGCGGGGATCGCTTATGCTTCCGTTGGTCGATCGCGGTTTTTACGATGCACACAAATCTCTATTTGTCAATGATTATTGTCGATATTTTTAGGCAAAAGTCCATGTTATGGTAGACCCAACGTCACGCACTCCGATGTGAACCTAACGTAAATATGAGCTGGCAAATAGTGAATTTATCCCAAAATATCGGGAAATTCCTGCTAAATCTCAACCCCAAATGACCTTTCACAATGAGCTTATGAATTACCAAATTTTGACTGGATTAACTGCTCTCGTAGCAACTCTGACTGTATCCACAGCAGCATCAGCAACAACATCAGTCACTTCCACTCAATCAAATGTTTCCGTCGAATCAAAACAGTTGATCGCCCAATCTGTTGGCAAAGCTTCTTTCTATGGCAACGGCCCAGGTGAAGGCGGCCCCCTCACTGCAAATGGTGAAAGATACAATTCTGGTGGACTAACTGCTGCTCATCGCACGCTACCTTTCGGTACCAAGGTTCGCGTCACCAGTCCAAACACTGGCAAATCAGTAGTAGTTCGGATTAACGATCGCGGCCCATTCATTCCTGGTCGAATCATCGATCTTTCCGTTGGTGCTGCTAGAGCGATCGGTTTAACCAGTTCTGGTGTGGCTCCTGTCAGAATGGATGTTTTAGGTGGTGGTGAAAGTCGTAGTCGTCGCCAAGGTCGTCGCAATCGCTAGACTGAAGTTTTACCCGCCAGATTGGGTTTGACACGAAAAAGGGCTTTGCTTTACGGAATCATTCCGTGGTGCATCTGAGAATATTACAGCAAAGCCCATGCCAATTTTAAGATAATCGATCGCCAGTACTTGGCTGAGATCTAGAATAATTGCGACAGCTTGCACTCAACGAAAACTCTGAACAGTACCAATCAATCACAATTTCAACCCTTTTTTAAAAGATAAAGAGTAGCGATCGGCAGTTCTGAGGGTAAACTAGTAATATACTGAGTAGTAAAATTTGGCGATTGTAACCAAAACAACGTTATGGCTGCTGCTTCAGCAAGTATGATTGCTTGGCTGGATTGCAAACCAACTAGCAGTTGATTTCCACAGGTTGGATCGGCTAGTTCAAAAACTGAGGTTGAGCGTAGAGGTGCCCATAGCGGCAAAGCTCTTGTAGAGCAAACGCAGACGCAATCGGTGGTAGACAACCAGCAGTTTGAATTCACCTCAGTAACTCAATATCGTTTCTATTCAAAGGATATGAATCAAAATCGTTGGACTTGTCTAGTTGCAGTAGTTCTCACTACCGTAATAGGTCCCATGGCTAACGTCCATGCAAGCACTCGCTCATTTTCATTAGCAAAGTCTGGGGCTGGTTCTGTCCCCGTCTCACCACAATCGTTACCGACGATTACACCGCTGGTTGTCACCGAACTCGATACTGATATTGTATTTCCAGCACAGGTAAAACCAGTACCACTGGTCAGCAAGCTGCCTGTAGTCAAGGTCATCCCTCATCGATCCAAATCGGCTGCTCGTTCGCAAAAGAACCAAACAGCGCGACTCAAGACACAGCCTGCTGCGGCAAAACCGCCATCAGCAAATCCAATCTTCAGTTCCACTGTTCGCGTTAACGATTCCACATTTCCGATCTCTAGTCCAACTAATCCCGTTGTGGCGATCGTCAGCCCAGTATTCCCCCTGCCATTGCCGAGCGTAGCTCCAGGACAAAAAACGCCCATTGCCGCAGTCCGCACGAAGGTTGACAAAATCCAATTTAGTTCAACCCCCCAGTTTGCTCCAATTATTCGCGATATCAAGGATACTCTTGGTCAGACACCAATCCAAGGGCCAGATTTGCCAATGTTTGAAGCAGGCACATCTACCTTCAGTCTAGACAAGGATAAAACACCCCAAATTGTGGTGACAGCTATCGCTCAAGTTGGCGATACAATCGTCGCTCCAGAGCCAAGTATTGCTATTCCAATCGAGCAACCAAAACAGCAGCCGACTACTCCCAGCAAGTTCCCAGCTTCTGTCACACCAACTGTCAAAACTGGTCAACCCGCTGCCACAATCGAACCAGCTATCGACAAAGTTGTCGCCACTCAAAGCGGACAAGCTTCTTGGTATGGATCTGAAGGTGGATCGCGGACAGCCAGCGGTGAGCGTTACGATCCCAGTGGTCTAACCGCCGCACATCGCACCCTCCCTTTTGGTACCAAAGTCCGAGTCACTAGTATCAAAACTGGTAAAACAGTCACTGTCCGCATTAACGATCGTGGGCCTTCGATCCGTCGTCGCATTATCGATGTTTCCGCTGGTGCGGCTGAAGCAATTGGCATCAAAGCTGATGGGATCGGTCAAGTCCGCATGGATGTGCTCGAACGCGAAGGTTAGAATCTATCTGGATTAACCAAATGGCATGATAGAGTAAGGGTATCTATATTAGATAGATATCCTGATTTTTAGTTGCCCCGATATTCAATCGATATGTCCAAGCTACCGCTACAGATTTGGATCCTCGCTTTGGGTCGATTGCTATCAGAAATTGGCAGTGGTTTTACAGTCTTTTACGCCCCAATTTTTTTCGTTCAACAAGTAGGATTGTCAGCAACATCTGTTGGATTGGCACTAGGTAGTGCCTCAATTTCTGGCATCGCTGGACGGTTAATTAGTGGAACTTATGCCGATCGTTGGGGTCGAAAGCCAGTGCTATTATTAGCTACATTCGTGTTAGCGATTGCCTGTTTGATCTTTGCAATTACTAATGATTTCCCAACCCTTGTTGCTGGCTGTCTTGTTCAAGGATTGGGGTTAGGTTTATATTGGCCTGCAAATGAAGCAATTGTCGCCGATCTGACGGTGGGAGAAGAGCGCAGGTTTGCATATGCAATTACTCGTTTAGCTGACAACTTAGGCATGGGATTGGGGATTATTGCCGGAGGTTTGTTAATTAGTGCTTCTGGTGCCTATCGCAATCTATTTATTATCGATGGGATCTCTTTTTGTTTCTTTTTTATCACCATCTTATTCGGAATTCGAGAGACATTACAATCAGATAAAATAGCCCCTCAATTTATTAGTGGCTACACCACCGCACTGAGAGATAAAAGCTTATTAGTCTATGTTTTAGTCAACATTATTTTGACGGTTTATATTTCTCAAACTCAAGTAACTTTACCACTATACTTTAGTGGCTTCGTCTCCCAACCTGGTGCTTCAGGCTTCAATCCTGAGCTAATTAGTACTCTGTTTACAGGACATCTATTGATGACGATCGCCTGTCAAATTCCAGTTCTGAAGTTATTGCAGCGATTTAGTCATGCTCGATCGTTAATGATTTCCGGCGGCTTTTGGATCCTGGGTTTTATCTGTATCACTATTACTGGAACAAGTGATAATTATCAGCTCATTTGGGCAAGTTTAGGGTTAGGATGGTTTGCGATCGCAATAGTTGCCTATACTCCCACTGCGTCAGCTCTCATCGCCGATCTCGCGCCTCCTTCCCTACGCGGTGTCTACACCTCAATCAATTCTCTCTGCTGGGCAGCAGGATACGCAATTGGGCCACCACTGGGTGGTTGGGCACTAGATCGGTCTCCCACATTTGCCCACAACTATTGGCTAGGTTTGGCTGCAACAGTGCCAATAGTTTGGGCAATCTTATGGTGGTTAGAAAAATTGGTGGATAGTGAATAATGAATGTTTTTTTCACTTCCCACACTCCCTCCATCCTAAACTCTTTAGTTACTTGGTGGAGCAATATTAATTAATGGTAATGCTCCATTTCCACCCATTACAGTCGGAAATTTGCCGTCCCATTTTTCGATCGCTTGCTTTTGTAATAAATCTCGATTTAGGCTTTGCTTGAGTAGCTTCTGGGCTTCAGCAGTACCTCTAGCTCTATTCACTTCGGCTTCAGCTTGTTTAGCCGCTTTTAGAGCTTCATACTCTGCCTTTTTTGCATCTTGTTCCGCAATTTGCTTTAGCTCAATTGACCTGGTGAATTCTGGGGAAAATCCAATTTTAGTCAAGGAAACATCATCAACTTGCAATCCATACTTCAATAGTCTTAACTTCAACGTTTTTTCAATTTCTTGCTTTAAATCACTCCGCTGCTTGAGAATTTCTTCGGCTGTTCGCTGCGGTGTTGATGCTTTGAGAATTTCAGAAACTGCTGGAATCACGATCGTCTCGGCAATCTGACGCTCATCGCCAATTTGTTGATAGACTTGGTTAACTCGATTAGCCTCAAGGTGCCAATTTATCGATGTTGTCAGGTCTAAAGTTTGTAAATCTTTGGTGCCAACTTTAGTCGCAACATCTACTTTTCGGATTCTAACGCTAATCTTTTTGATGTTTGTATAAATTGGTAAGATCGGATGAAATCCTTCATTTAATATTTCTGTCTGAACTTCGCCAAGGTGCATGACGACACCTCGCTCACCAGCATTTATTACGGTAAAAGGTTTGAAGACGATCGCCAAAAATATAAAAAAGATTCCACCGCCAAAATAGACATAGAATGGTAATTGAGTCTGTCTGATATTCATTGCAAGATTACCTGATAGTAATCCTTGATTGGGTTGCTCTGTTGAGAATATGCGATCGAGCATTCATTCACCCTTGAAAATTGCCGCTGCTACCTCGCGAAACTTGTAAGGATCGCCTTCGGGATGGGGTTGCTCTTGGCGTTTTCGGGCGTAGAGCTTGGCGAGTGTTGTTTGCCAATCAACTGAGATCTGCGGTTCTAGGGCAGGTTGTGTGTTCAATATTTCGGTGATGTAAGTCTGAATCTCACTTTGCGCCAGCCAAATTCTGGCAATCACTGCTAAATTATCATCACTGTCTACTAATCGATCGAAGTGTACCAAAATTTGCCGAGTCAGATCGGGGCTAGAAATAGTACTTGCGATCGCCAGTTCCTGCAATCCAGTAATCGCGGCATACCGAACCACCCACTCATGATCCTGGGACACGAAGAGTAGTACTTCAATCACCTTTGCCTGGGTAGATTCAACTAGTTCTAGTGCCAATTCATCCCAGTGAATCGTCCCCAATCCCCTCGCCGCCGCCCGTCTGACACTCAGTGCAAAATCATTTTTTGCAGCATCTAGTAATAAATCTAATGCTTGCGGATCGCCAATCCCTGCTAACGCTCTTAACGCCCATGCTCTCGCGCCATAATTATAGCCGTCTAGCAGCTCTAGCAGCGGTTTAACCGCAGGCTTCCCGATCGCAATTAGCCCTTCTACAGCCGCTACTGCCGCACCAGGATTGTTGTAGCCCAAAACAGTAATTAGATTCGGTACAGCCGCTTCTAGCCGTGCCTCTGCCAACTTCTCCACAGCTTTGACCATCTGAGTAGATGAAGCCGCCTCAGCAATAGCCAAAAGCAATGTTTTGAGTAAGTCAGGATCGCTCATTTAGATTTTAGATTTTGCAGGTGAATCTCATCTCATTTTACAGGTACTGGAGTGAAATGAGCATCTGTTAGGATTTGCTTGAAGTGTATAATTGTTTAATATAAGTTGCTAACAAAGAATAGGAATTTCAAATATGGCTTTAGATCGACTTGAGGCGTTTTTAAAGAAAATGCAGTCTGAACCTGCACTTAAAAACGAAGTGCTCACAGCATCAACGGCAGATGAGGTTGCACAGATAGCACTAAAGCTTGGCTTTGAATTTTCAGGTGATGAATTACTGAGAATGTCAGGACAGAAATTGGGCAGAGTTACTGTTAGAAAAACCGTTCTTCCTGGAGAGTATAATTAAATGCTTTTTGAATCAAAAAATTACCCCTAAGTTATTTCACATTGCCAACGACATCGCAAGCAGCAGGAGATAACTTTAGGGGATAGCTATAAACTAGTTTATGAACTAGCTTCTAGCTCAAGGAGTTAATTGCATAGTCGATGTAGGAATTAGCTTCAACAGCAGCATCACCAGACAAACCGTGGTTTGCTTTGATGTACTTGAGAGCTTCAATGTACCAGCTAGGAGACAGGTCAAAAGTTTTGTTGATTTC
>JANNDL010000065.1:0-12122 GCA_031387665.1 Chamaesiphon sp. OTE_75_metabat_95
AAATTCTAATAGTTGAAGATACAGGGGAGTAGAAGCATTCATGCGAATTTAAGCTATTTGTTCGTAACTTTAGCTTCTCATGTTTTTCTACTCTTTTCTTCTCTCTGTCTGCTTTTGAGGTATTTGTGTCAGGCAGTCAGGTTCATTGCTTGCCATTAGCTCGATCTCCATATTCATCCCTGCAACCGGATCGATCGCTCAATCCCAGCCCCCAACCAAAACCAAAGCAACCGCAGCTAAAATCATTTCCCCCGCCGCCGCACTCAATCGGTTAATTGTCGCCGAAAAATTGGACGCGAGTTGGTTTACACCAGAATTGCTCAAAGCGGTGGACAAAAATTCTGATGTTGGCGCATTACAACTTCAACGCGATCTCAGCATGAAGGTAGGACGGTTTAGATATGGTAAGTACAAATCTGTTGAATCGATCGGCAATAATAAATATCGGGTGATATTCGATCGAGCCGAACCAGATGCGGTGATTGTCAAAATGGCGATCGATGCTCAGGGCAGAATCGCAGATATCGGCATCAGTGAGAAAAACAAGCCAGAGCCAAATGCCAAGGCGCAAGCATCCGCCGCAATTGCTCTGGATAAATCCTTTAAAACTAACACCCGTGCAAATGGTGAAACTAGTCCGATCCTGACTAGTCTCAAGCAATGGTTGGGCAATTATCAAAAAGTTCAGAAAGTAGATGGAAATAATTATGTGGGGATCTTCGATCGCGGTTCAGCTCCAGTGACGATTAATTTTAAGCCAGATGGATCGATCGAGAATTATCAAATGGGTTGTCCAATTACTAAGTCAGCTTCGCGTAGTCAAGCACCAGCAGATCTTCAGAAGGTATTAGCAGACTGCCCCAATATCAAGTAGAGCAAATACACATGACCGAAATAAAAAACCAACCCATTGCCCCGATTCAACCTGTCACAGATAACTACTTTGGCACAGACGTAGTAGATAGCTATCGTTACATGGAAGATTTTAACAATCCCGCTGTACAGGAATGGGTGAAAGCACAAGCCGATTTTACGATCGATACCCTCTCACAACTGCCTGGAAGGAGTGCGTTTTTCGATCGGATGGTGGAGTTAGATTCTTCGGTTCCCGCTAAGGTATACGGCATCCTGCAACTAGCTAATGGCAACATTTTCTATCTCAAGATCGAGGCACAACAGGATGTTGCCAAACTCTACATGCGATCGAGTCTGGATAGTCCAGAAATTTTGTTGGTAGATCCCGACAAATTTAAACAGGAGACTGGTAATACCCATGCTATTAATGAATTCAACCCATCAGGGGATGGTAAATATGTAATCTACTTAGTTTCCGCCAACGGCTCGGAAGATGCTTCGCTCTATGTGCTGGACACTCAAACATTACAGGATATTGATGCACCGATTTCGCGGACACCTGAATCAACTTGTTGGTTGCCTGATAATCAGTCGTTTTTCTATCATCGACTCCAAGAGATGACAGCAGGAATGGCAGAGATCGACAAATACCAAAACAGTCAAACCTATTTACATCATCTGGGTACAGATCTAAAACAGGATAAAGTTATTCTCCAGCATGGGATTGCACCAGTGGAAAACTTACCGCCATATGTTTGGCCGTGTATTACTGACGTATCATCTGGCTGGGCAATCGCGGTTATCTTCAATGGGACGCAGCTAAATATCGATGCTTATGTTTCAATGATCGATTCGCTCAGTCAAAACACCCCAAAATGGATAAAAATTTGTGATGCTGCTGATGAAGTCAGGAGTTTTACGGCACATGGAGCAGATCTATATTTACGAACTTCTAAGAATGCCCCTCGTTTCAAGATTATCAAAACGTCATTGACTAATCCCGATCTAGCTAATGCTGAAACCGTGTTGGCGGAAAGTGATTCGATCATCAGGAGTATATTTGCTGCCAATGATGCGCTGTATGCGATCGCCACAGAAAACGGTATCGGCAAGTTAATTCGGATTACTTATGATGGCAAAACACAGCACCTACACCTACCTTCTGATGGAGCTATCACTTTCCTGAGAAACGATCCTCATGCAGATGGAGTTCTCATCAGCATCAGAACTTGGACAAAACGTGAAAGCCATTATGAATACAATCCCACCACCAATTCATTTACCGATTTAGAATTACAACCTAAAGGTAGATATGATGCGCCTAGCGATTTAGTTGCGACAGAAGTAACGGTAAAATCTCACGATGGTGTGATGATACCGCTGTCAATTATTCACAAACAAGGAATGAAACTAGATGGTTCAAATCCATGTTTGTTGATGGGCTATGGTGCTTATGGTTATTCCTTCGATCCCTTCTATCTACAGACTCAATCTGTTTGGTATGAACGAGGAGGTATATTTGCGATCGCTCATGTGCGCGGTGGTGGTGAAAATGGTGAAGAGTGGTATCGGGCTGGATTTCAACAAACCAAGCCCAATACCTGGAAAGATTTTATCGCTTGTGCCGAATATCTAATCGAACAGAAATATACTTCCCCAGCCAAACTAGCAGGTGAAGGTGTAAGTGCTGGCGGGATCTTAATCGGGAGAGCGATTACCGAACGTCCCGATCTATTTGCCGTGGCGATTCCTCGCGTCGGCTGTCTCAATCAAGTTCGATTTGAAACAACACCAAATGGTGTGAATAATACCCCTGAGTTTGGCAGTTGTGATACTGAAGCAGGTTTTCAGGCTCTCTATGAAATGGATTCATTTTTACACGTTCGTGATGGTGTCAATTATCCAGCGATGCTGATTACCCACGGTATCACCGATCCGCGTGTCGAGCCGTGGCAATCAGCCAAGTTTGCGGCAAGGGTGCAAGCTGCATCAGCAAGTGGTAAACCCGTGTTGCTGCGGATGGACTATGAAGCAGGGCACGGTATCGGTTCGACGAAAACTCAGATAATTCAGGAACGCGCCGATATGTTCGCTTTTATGATGTGGCAATTTGGAATGGAGAATTACTAACCTCGACCTATTTAATCGGACATAATCGGATATAATCGGCTACAATTGGCTAACTAATTGGATAAAGTAGCTAATTCGATGCTGGACACCAATATTCCAATCACTCAGGAACTACTATTGCTCATCGCCGAGATCGATGAGTTCAAAGGTAAGTGGTGGGCACTCAATACACTGGCACCCGACAGGTTAGCCGCACTGAGAAAAATCGCTACGATCGAAAGTGTCGGTTCATCAACGCGGATTGAAGGAGCAAGACTGAGCGATCGACAGGTGCAGGAGCTATTGGCTAATGTGGGCAGGCAAAGTTTTATCTCTCGCGATGAGCAAGAAGTAGCCGGATATGCCGAAGTGATGGATTCGATCTTTGCCAGTTGGGAATCAATCCCTTTTTCGGAGAATTACATCAAGCAATTTCACAAAATGCTGTTGAAACATAGTCCCAAAGACGATCGACATCGAGGCGAATACAAGAAGTTTGCGAATAGTGTCCAAGCTTTTGATGCAGACGGAAACAGCTTAGGGGTTATTTTTGAAACAACTTCGGCATTTGACACTCCTCGTCAAATGAATGAAATCGTCAATTGGACGGCAGATCGATTGATTTCACCTGTGATTCATCCACTCCTGACGATCGGAATATTTATCGTGACCTTTTTGGCAATTCATCCATTTCAGGATGGCAATGGTCGTCTATCCCGAATTTTGACGACACTATTGCTGTTAAAGGCTGGTTATGGCTATGTGCCCTATTCTTCACTCGAAAGCATCATTGAAGAAAGCAAGGAAGGTTACTACTTAGCTTTGCGTCAGACTCAAGGTACTCTCGTTGGCGGAGCCTCTCTGCAAGAGAATCGAGAACAACAACCCAATTGGGAACCGTGGCTGCTCTTTTTCCTTCGTGTTCTTCAACGGCAGAAAAATAGACTACAAACTAAACTCGATACCGAAAAAATTATGGCTTCCACGCTGCCATTGCTATCAGTAAGGATTCTAGAGTTAGCCAAGGAACATGGGCGAGTAACAACTCAATCGATCGAACAAGCTACAGGTGAAAGTCGCAGTACGATTAAGGTTCGGCTCAAGCGACTAACTGACGACCGACTGTTGATTCGCTACGGCAATGGTCGATCGACTTGGTATGGACTGAGTTGAGCGATCGATTATCAATTGGAATATTTATTAATTCAAGTCTCAAATATTTATGACTAAAATTTTCCCAGTCACTCATTCAATTTTATCGGTAGAAGCCTTAATTACTGATTTATTGCCAAATTACGAGATCGAAACCCCAATTGACTGCCGATTTCTTCAACTTGGATTAAATGACACCTTTCTCGTAGATACTCCAAGAGCCAAATACATCCTGCGTGTCTATCGCAAAGATTGGCGATCCCTTTCTGATATCAACTATGAACTAGAAGCTCTTTTGCATCTGAAACAGTCAGGTACTGCTGTCTCTGTGCCCATTATGCGAAAAGATGACAATTTAATCGGTTCTGTCTTGGCACCAGAAGGACTGCGCTATGTGGTGCTATTTACCTACGCACCAGGCAAAGAACCTAATTATGAAACAGAACAAGAGCAGGAAGCTTACCTTTATGGCAAAGCAGTTGCAAAGATTCACGATGCCACTGATACATTCCAGAGTTCTTACGATCGATTCATGATTGATTTAGATTATCTCTTGGATATACCAATGCGATCGCTTCAACCATTTCTAGCTCATCGTCTAGATGACTGGCAATATTTAACGAGATTGGCAGAAAAAATCAGGTTAGGAGTTAAAGATTTACCACTAAATAATCTTGAAACAGGGTTTTGTCATGGAGACCTTCATAGTGGAAATGCTCATCTCGTTGGCGGAGCCTCTCCCCTGGAGAATCGAGATGAGCAAATAACATTTTTTGATTTTGATTGTTGTGGAATGGGATGGCGAGCTTATGATATTGCTAGTTTTCGCTGGAATGCGCGTCTAAATAAGAAAGAGGAGGAAATGTGGCCATCTTTTATACGTGGATACACCGAAGCAAGAGATCTGAGCGATCTAGATATTCAAGCAACACGATATTTTGTGCCAATTCGACATTTTTGGCTAATGGGTATCCATGCTAATAATTCGTATGATTGGGGCTTTGGGAGAATGAGCGATTGGTATTTCGATCGACAACTAAAGTTTTTACGAGAGTGGGAGGCAGAATATCTAACAGATTAATCTGGTTAATCACATACAATCAATCGACCTGAATGATAAATTTTACAGCTAACCTGATTAACCAGTTGAATAACTCGCGTGGTAGGCTAAATAACTAGAATCTTCACACACCTGCTATGGCAATTGCGATCGACTTTGGGACTAGTAATACCGTAATTAGCCGTTGGAATGCCGCGACACAACAAGCCGAAACGGTGACATTACCAGGATTGTCCCTGCTGGGAGGGATGAATCCACCGTTGATTCCGAGTTTGGTATATGTGGAGGATGGTAGTACCGATCGAGTATTGCTAGGTCAAATGGTACGCGATCGAGGGCTAGATCTTCAAGGTGACAATCGTTATTTTCGGGGCTTCAAGCGGGGGATTGGCGCATCAATTCAGGGTTTCTTACCCGAATTGGATGGAGTGTCGATGACATTTGAGCGGGTGGGGGAATTATTTCTGACTGGCATTATTAAGGAGTTACAGCAGTCCCTAGATGTGGGCGAAGCTCTAGTCTTGACGGTGCCTGTGGATAGTTTTGAGATCTATCGAAGCTGGTTGAGTGGGGTATGTGCGAAGCTCCCAGTGGAGCAGGTGCGGCTAATTGATGAGCCGACAGCGGCAGCGTTGGGATACGGGATGACGGCAGCCGAGACGTTGCTAGTAGTCGATTTTGGTGGGGGCACGCTGGATTTGTCCCTAGTGCAACTAACCAAGCAGTTACAGCGAGGTAAAACGCCTCTGGGCTTCTTATTAAAGTGGGGGGATAAATCCCTAGCAGCGGCAACTCAACAGCCCCAGTTGGCGCGGGTAATTGCCAAGGCGGGGCAGAATCTGGGCGGGACGGATATCGATAATTGGGTGGCGCAGGAGTTGGCGCAGGAACAGGGAATCAGTGTCTCACCGCTAATTACACGGCTGGCGGAGAAGTTAAAGATTCAGCTCTCATTGCAGACTACTGCAACAGAAGTATATTTTGACGATCGAACTTTTGACAGCTATGAGTTTAATCTGACTCGTGAAAAATTCGAGCAAATTTTGACAGCGCATCAATTTTTTGAGCGATTGGATGAATCGATGACGCAAGTACTTCAACAAGCTAGAAGACAGGGAATCGAAACTAATGATATAAATGGGGTATTATTAGTTGGTGGCTCAGTCCAAATTCCCGCTGTTCAAAACTGGATTCTTCAGTATTTTGATCAAAGTAAATTACGCCAGTCGAAACCATTTGAAGCGATCGCCCACGGTGCTTTACAATTACTCCAAGGGATCGAAGTCGAAGATTTTCTCTACCATAGTTACGGCGTGCGCTATTGGGATAAACGCCAAAATGCTCACAATTGGCATCCAATTATTCAATCAGGACAAGCCTATCCCCTATCATCACCTGTAGAATTAACCCTCGGTGCATCCCGCGAAAATCAACCGAGTATTGAATTAATTATTGGTGAACTGGGTGCCACAACTGGCGGCACAGAAGTCTATTTTGATGGGGATAGATTAATTACCCGCTGCTTGACTGGTGGCGTAAAAGATGTCAAGGTTTTGAACGATCGGGATGGAAGTAGAAGTATTGCTAAACTCGAACCAGCGGGATATCCTGGTACCGATCGAGTGAAGGTGAAATTTAATGTCGATCGCGATCGACAATTACGAATTAGTGTTGAAGATCTACTTACCAATCAAATATTACTTGCTGATGGGATTGTTGCTGAATTGAGTTAAGTAGATGGCTGCAATTATTTATAAATCAGTTTGACATTAAGCTAAGTTTTAAGTGGAGGAAGCTTCTATGACAAATCAACTTGAATTGGATGATTATAAGAAAGAAGTCGCAGAATTTTACGATCGCAGAAGCCAGACTTATGACGAGAATGATTCGCTCGTACAAATTTGTCATCGTTTACTTGAATATTCACAGGTTGATGTTGGGCAAACCATCTTAGATATCGGAACGGGCACGGGGCATCTAGCGATCGCATCGGCTCAAGTCATTGGTGATAAAGGGCGAGTGATTGGAATAGATATTTCGGCAATGATGCTGGAGCAAGCCAGAATTAAAATTGATGCACTAGAATTCAACAACATAGAGCTTCAACTTGCAGATGCTGAAACTATTGACTACCCCATCAACAGTTTCGATCGTATTCTCTGTGCTAATACATTTCCTTGGTTAGAGGACAAAGAAGCCACATTACGTTTATGGTGTCAATTTCTTAAACCTGGCGGTCAAATCAGTATCCATACCCCCGCTGATACGGCTTATATTGGGGCTGTTGTGTTGCGGCGGGTGTTTGCAAATCATGGTGTTTCGTTAGAAGCTACTAATCGGCTAGGCTCGGTTGAGCAGTGTCAAAATTTGTTTGCTAATGCTGGTTTTGAAGCAATTGAGATCGAAACAGAACAGCGCGGCGGTTACACCAATCTGGATAAAGCAAAAGCAACTTGGGCAGGGAGCATTGTGAATCCTTCAGCGACATCGCTGAGGGTATCTGGTAATGACTTGTCAAAACTCTCATCAGTACAGTTGTCGCAAATTAAAGCTGAATTTGATACAGAACTTGAAGCCCTTCAAACCGAACAGGGACTTTGGGACGATCTGACCACTTTATATATAAAGGCTCGTAAGCCTAAAAGCGAAGTTTTGTAGAGTCGTAGATTGCGATCGGCAATTACAGATTATGTTGATAGAAACAAATCGGCTCATTCTGCGAGAGTTTCAGCGCACAGATCTCCAAGAGTTAGCGTCGATACTTGCAGATCCTAAAGTCATGAGATTTTCCCCAACTGGTGTTAACTCAGTCGAGCAAGTACAGGACAAAATACAAGGCTTCATCACTTGCTACAAAGAGTTTAGATTTGGCAAGTGGGCTATGGTTCTCAAAGAAAACAACCAGTTGCTTGGGTATTGTGGAATAGCTATAGATAGAATTGATGGCAAGGATGAAAAAGAGCTTGGATATCGAATTGATTCAAGATATTGGGGACAGGGTTTAGCGACCGAAGCTGCATCAGCGACTGTTAGATATGGATTTGAGCAGTTCAATCTACCCTACCTTCTTGGTATCGTCGAACGGGCAAATTTAGCCTCGGTTAGGGTTCTTGAGAAAGTGGGTATGCAATATGAAAGAGTAACAATTTTTCACGAAGTAGAAATGGATGTATATCGATTAGATTTCAGCTAATTGTCATTTCAATTTTTCCCGCTTTGAGATCGTCATATGCTTGTATTTCCATCTGCATTCGTTCGCGGAGCGTCTCGGGACGAGAATCGATCTGCATCTGAAAGCTGTTTTGCATCCCTGCTAATTGGCTAGGTGGGATATTTTGTTGTTCCAGCAACTTGTCAATTACTTGTTGCAGCTTATCGATCTCCACAATCCCAATTGATTCACCCTCGCGATTTTTTTGCAAAAATCCCTGAAATGCCGACATGAAATCCATCCGCAGCTCACAAGCAAAACGAGCATGTTGTTCGTCAAGATCGATCGCCAGATGAGCAATTGACAGTAGATACCGACTTAATATAACATTAATATTATAAGCAGCGAAATTTTAATGATGGCAGAATGGCTAGTTGAGTTTTATACCCTAGAGAACGAGGAATCTCCAGTAGCCGATTGGTATTCAGCACAGGACTCAAAAGTACAAGCCAAACTGCTATGGACTTTCGAGCTGCTCGAAGAACTGGGCATTGAAGTAGGAATGCCACATGTTAAGCCCCTGGGCGACAAGCTGTATGAAATTAGAGTCAGAGTCGATCGAAATAATTTTCGAGTGATCTACTTTGCTTATACAGAGCGACGATTCATTATGTTGCATGGCTTTCAGAAAAAGACCCAGAAGACTCCGACGAAGGATTTAGAGATCGCACGGAAATACATGGAAAACTTTTTAACCCGTGATGCTGGCTGAAGTTTTGAATTAAACATTGATAGAGGACTTATGACTGCTAAAACGATTAAACTGAAAGACATTAGAACAAAAGCATTAGCACAGCCTGATGTACAGGCGGAGTACGAAGCCTTACGAGATGAATTTCAGATGGCTCGACTCTTGATTTTGATGCGAAAGGCTGCTGGTTTTACACAGCAAGAATTAGCAGATCGATCGGGCATAAAGCAACCCCAGTTAGCTCGGCTAGAAACTGGTAAGCAGCTTCCGAGACTGGATACCTTGGCTACTCTGGCAGCCCAGGCTGGCTATGAGTTGCAAATAGAATTTGTGCCAAAGGTTGCAACTGGATCTGAGTTACCAAAGTTAGAGATGGTTACGATTTCTGGTAAATAGAAATATCTAAAACAATCCGAAATTATTCCCTAAGTGCTGGTAGCTTGGATTTCACCTGGGTTTTGTAGCCGTTCAATGATTTCGATCGTTTCGCGTTCAAACACTACTTGAGCGCGATTTGTGCGTCCACCTAGATACAATTTGCCATTCTTAATTACTGCCCAAATTTGGGAGTGTGAGAAGTAACTCATGATCACACCTAGCATCAATAATCCAAATCCTAAATAAACAACTGGAATCCCAGGATCGGCTTTGATTTGGAGTCCTGTACCACCGATTACATCGAGGATTTTTAGGGTTACGCCATTGACTTCGATCGATCCACCAGCCCGCACACTAGATACCAATTTCCCTTTGGTATCATAGACTAGCAATGTCCCCTGAAGGTCTTTTGCGAGTAGTGAAACCCCTGCGCTCAAATCTGGTTTCGTCGGAATCCATGTCCCCCAAATTCGGTTTTGAGCACCATCACCCAACTGAGCCATTGGTAGTCTGAAAATCGGACTATCGTTTAGTTGAATCTTGACTGCTGAAATCGACCAGTCAGTTTGGTAATAGTAAACACCCCGATATTTTAATGGTTGATTGACATGAATTGTTTGTCGATCGAGTTCTTTTTGGCTGCTATTATCAATTACTGATAAGTCTGAATAGAACTGATCGATCGTCCCTGCGGGCGTATAGTCAATCCAGAAGCGATTGACTTTGACAGACCAATCTTTCGGGATTTGATTTTTGGCTAGAGGCCCAGCATCGAGAATATTTTTGACCTGAAAAGTCTCTCCGCTTGGCACCATTTCCTGAGCTAGAAAACCCGTTAATGCCCCCCAAACACCACCCAGTAATGTCAGAATCATCCCGATATGAACGATGATTGGTCCAATTTTACCAATTAAACCTTTGCGAGCATACAATTTATCCCCTTCAGTGAATATCTTGTATTTCTTGCTCTCAAGCTGGGCGGTGAGTGCAGTCAAATCTCGATCGTCAATTTCGGCACTAAGAGCTAATTTCTGGAAGAATTTAGGATTGTCATAAAATTTCCACTTCCGCGCTGACTTGAGCATCGGTAACTGAGTTGTAAGGGTACAAGTCAGCAGACTTATTCCAAATAGAACTAGGATGCCCAGATACCACCAGGTTCGATAAACATGATCTAAGCCAATCACCTGGATCACTTTCCAACTCAAGAAGCCAAATAATGCAGGCTTCTCAGGGTAATTAGCTTGGTAAAATGCTGGTGACTCGCCCTGTTCAATTAGTGTACCCGTGATACTTAATACGGCAATAACTAGAACTAGGGAAATCGCAAATTTAAGGTTGGCGATAATGGGTACGACTTTCTTTTTCCACCAGCGTTGGGGGATTTGCAGGAAATTAATCGGAGGTGTTTTTGTGGATTGATTAGATTCGATCGTCATTCGATTTTTTAACCGCAGAGGCGCAGAGAGCGCAGAGAGAATAAAGAGATAGTATTATTTTCGTGAATTTTGGAATGCAAATCCCCTCCTTGGAGGGGTTCCCGTAGGGCGGGGTGGGTAGATACACGCAACTCCTCAAACATCAAAAACTCGGAATTCTAGTTACTAATGAAAACACCCCAAATCCAATCAATAACACACCACTAGTAGGCGTAATCCAACCCGACCATTTCCGCACTTCTAATAGCTTCTTAATCGATGCTGTAAATGTGCCTGCCAATATCAATGGTGCCACATATCCCGCCGTGTATGCCAGGAGGAATCCCGCACCTAGCCCGATATTCCCAGTACTAGCCACCCATGCGAGGAGAGTCGCCAACACTGGCGTACTGCAAGGCGAGGCGACTAGCCCAAACGTGACACCCAGCAAGTAGGAACGTGCCCCGTTGGGCAGATCTTTGGGAATCCATTCCATGCCGCCGAAGTCGGGAAGCTGAAACGGTAATGCTTCGAGCAGATTCAGTCCCATCAGAATAGCGATAATACTGACAAAAATCGGCAATCCTAAACCAATTTGACCATATACTTTCCCCACTACCGCCGCAAAGATTCCCAATCCAGCCAATGTTGTGGCAATACCACCACAGAAAAATGTCGATTGGAGCGCGGCTTGCCAACGACTTTTGTATTCGTAGCCGCCGATATAGCCGATCGTAATCGGTAGCATTGATAGAGTGCAAGGGGTCAGACTAGTCAGCAAGCCTGCTGAGAAAATCGTCGCGACAGATACCCAGGTAATCTGCGTTAGTTGCTCGGTCACGAGTCGATCGGCAAAGTGTTCGAGTTGGTATAATGTCGTCTGAATGTCGATCGTGGAGATATTCATATGAGGTAAAGTGAGAAAGTATCGCCAATAGCACCCGATCGCCGATCGATGAATACCGTCAGTTACTAGTTATAGCAATATTTACAGCCTTACGTCTGCATCTTACTTGCTTGCTACTACTTTCCCCATTTTAGCGACTAGTAAATCGCTACCCAGTTGCCGATCGAGTCGGACTCATGAGATAATCATAGGCTGTGTCTATTTTATTCCCACGTTGGGTCTGTAAAGAGTATGGCAGCCAAAAAGGGCGTTCGTATTATCATCACATTGGAATGCACCGAGTGTCGTAGCAATCTTGCTAAACGCTCGCCCGGTGTCTCCCGTTACACCACAATGAAAAA
>JANNDL010000068.1:0-25149 GCA_031387665.1 Chamaesiphon sp. OTE_75_metabat_95
GGGAGCAACTAAACCGACGAAAACGTCGTCTAATCGATGAAAGAAACTCTGTTTGGGTACGCTAGATTTCATTCTTCAACCCAATTTACAGATCCTTGCTTCGAGCCAGTTTCAGCTAAGTTCCTTAGAAGAGGCTTCTGCGGAGGCAGACGCTACGCGAACGCCAACGAGAGTTTCCGAAAATCAAACTTCGATCGTTGTAGATAGGATTTAGATTTGAGCGGGAGGATGGAGGATGGGATCGAGAAAAAAGGAGCGGTTTGGGGGAATATTGATTGCTACTATCGGGGCAATTTTGACGATCTGGAATTGGCACGTCGCGCTCTCTCAAGGTCATTTAATGGTTAATTTACTCATGTCTCAACTGCTGTTGAATCTCTTTGTCTAGAGCCTGATGTACCTGTAAATTCTCAGATCGATCGGTTGTAATTTCAATTATCGCACTACAATTTTTGGCTAGTGCCTGTTGATAGTCGCGAATCAAATCATCAGATGTGTGCGGATGGTAGTAGTCCAACCAAAACATTGCTGCGGCATGGGAGAAGCTCACCCCATGAGGAGTCCCAAAATAAGTATCGAATATTTCGGTGGACTTGGCGATCGGTAAAAACGAAAATATCCCGCCACCATCATTGTTGATAATCACCACAATCACTGGCTGGGGATTGTGTGCCAATAATGCGAAAGAATTTAAGTCATGCAAACTCGATAAATCCCCCACTATCGCCGTCACTGGAGCCTGTAAACCCACCGCAAATCCCGTCGCCGCTGCAATCGCTCCCTCAATCCCACTAGTCCCCCGATTCGCCCCAACCCTAACATTCCAAGTTTTCCAGTCTCCCAGTCCCCCAGTCACCCCGTCTCCTCGTCTCCCCATTTCCCCAACGCCGTACATATCCAGATCCCGAATCGGCATACTATTGGCTACCCATAATCCATGCTGAGTGGGGATGAGTTCGGAGATAGTTCTGGCTACTAGTGGTTCAGTTAATTTGGTAGTTTTTAAAAATTTTGCGGCTGTAACGCTGATTCTATCTGAAGCGGATCTGATTTTTTGCACCCATTCTGACACTGGGAGTTGGGGTAATTGCTTTGCTAACTGCTGACATAGATAGGCGATATCTGATTCAATTCTGAGCGAAACGAGATGACTAGGATCGTGTCGATCGCGATCATTCGCAACGACAATATAATTTTGGGGTGGATGTTGCTCGATCCATTTTAGCCAGCGCGATGACACTATCCTAGTGCCGATTTGAACGATCGAGTCAATCTGCTCTAAATCTCTAGAAATATCTGTAAGTAATAATCGATCGAAGTAATGGATTAGATTCGGTAAATCTGCTCTGAGTCTCAACCCTGACTGAATATCTGCAAATACCGCCCAATTTAATCTCGCGGCTAGTTCCATGACAGCTTGAATATCTGCCTTCGATTTTAATTGTCCAACTACCAATACACCCTTGTGAGTAGATTTGATAATTTCAGTTAGTGATTCAATCTCGTCAGTCGCGGGAATAGTTAATTTACTTGCATATCGAGTGTAAACTGACGAACTTTCCTGCCATCGATTCAAACTCGCAGGTATTTCCACAGGTGCATCCATCGAGCCAAACGGCTCTCGAAACATGCAGTTGAGCTGCACGACTCCGCCTGGAGCTTGGCGAGACTTTGATACTGCCAGATCGATCGTCGTCAGCACCACAGTGAGGCTAATTTCGGCTGTAGGGCAAGGTAAATCAAATTGCCACGTCGGATAAGATCCATACAAATTGACCTGATCGATCGTCTGATTTGCCCCTGTCTGGCGCAATTCCGGTGGTCGATCGGCTGATAGGATAATTAGGGGGATGTTATCGATCGAAGCTTCAATCACCGCCGGAAAATAATTTGCCGCCGCCGAGCCGGATGTACAGATTAGCACCGCCGGATTTCCCGTGGCGCGCGCATATCCCAAAGCGTGAAAAGCCGCACCACGTTCATCTAGGCACACGATGGTTTTTGCCTGCGGATGTTGAGCTACTGTAGCAGTAAGCGGTGTCGATCGAGAACCAGGCGAAATCACAAAATAATCAACGCCATTTCGCACCAATTCCTCAATGATTAAATATCCCCACAGTTGATTCATTCAGGTTCTATCCACCATTCACCATTCACCATTCACCAAAACACCATTAACCATGCCTTAGTACAAGCAGTAAAAGCTACTCATCCCCTGCCATTGCCGATCGACCTTGCTTGCCGAGCCTGACAACCAAGAAGTAGACTAGGTAGAGACTATAGCTAATTAAACCCAAGATACCGAGGAAGCTGAGAAATCCTGGGTTAGAATTGGCGTGGAAGAACTGGTAATAAAGCCAGGATGGTTTGAACCAGGCTTGACAGTAATCTGTCTTGGCGGTGCCCAAAGCACAGGAGAGAAAGGGGATTGTCGCGATCGATCCCAAGCTAGAATAGATGGTAGTCGCCCATCTCCAAGCCAAAAATCCCAATTTGAGGGGACGATCTGGTAAATCGGCAATTTCATCATTTAGATCTGCCCAAAACCACAGCGACAGCGGAATCAAGGCTTGGGCAACAAAAGCCGCCGCAAAACTAATTGGCATCGAACCGATCGCCAAGTAAACTGAGATCGCCAGTAAACTCGACACCCGCCAATAGATAGTAAGTAAACTCTGGATTGCTGTTGTTTTTTGACTAAATGCCCATAATAAGAGAATCAGGGGAATTAGCACTGTGAATATTACCGCTACTCGAAAATCCATCCAGATTAACGGTTCAAACCACAATTGAGATTGATTAGGCATGAGATAGATCTAAAAATAGGTAGTTTGCGCCTGATGACTGGTTAGCTGTCTTTTCCCAATTTGACAGATTTTCCTAATCAATCTTGACATATATTCTACCGATTCAGTCATTTGCTCAGTTAATAGCCTAAATCCATGTACTCACAGCTCTGGAAATTCTCACGTCCCCACACTATTATCGGCACCAGTCTAAGTGTACTGGCTCTGTGGACGATCGCCATCGCCACTGCTCACCCCAATATTTCGTCGGTTGGAGTAATCCAGTTATTTGGCACTTGGATTGCTTGTCTATTGGGAAATGTTTATATTGTCGGATTAAATCAACTGTATGATGTCGAGATCGATCGAGTCAATAAGCCAGATTTACCATTAGCTAGCGGTGGTTTATCAATTACTCAGGGCAACTGGATTGTTGGGATTACAGGTATTCTCTCGATCGCAATTGCTGCTTATCTAGGAACATGTTTGTTGGGGACAGTTGGACTGAGTTTAGCGATCGGTACTGCCTATTCTTTGCCACCAATTCGATTTAAACAATATCCACTATTAGCTGCATTTTGCATCCTCACAGTTCGAGGCTGCATTGTAAATCTAGGTCTATTCCTGCACTTCAATCAAGTATTAACAGGTGTAGATACTATCCCACCGAGTATTTGGGTGCTGACGCTATTTGTCCTGGTGTTTACAGTTGCGATCGCTATTTTTAAAGATGTACCAGATCTTGAAGGCGATCGTCAATATCAAATTCAGACGTTCACAATGTCTCTGGGCAAATTAGGTGTTTTCAAGCTGACTCGTTGGGCAATTACGATTGCGTATCTGGGGACAATTGCTGCTGGCATCTGGATTACACCCGCAATCAATGCTTGGTTCTTAGTCAGCTCCCATTTGGGATTACTAGGATTATTATGGTGGCGCAGTCAGAATATTAACCTAGAGCAGAAAGAATCGATCGCTGATTTCTATCAGTTTATCTGGAAGTTATTCTTTTTTGAGTATCTCTTGTTTCCGATCGCCTGTTTTGTTAATTAGGCTTTGGAGATTAGGTTTTAGGCTTTAGGGAATTAGATATAGGAAAATATATTTTGCAAACACCGCATAGTGGATATCATTGGAATGGGATCGATCGAGGCTTTTTTGAAGGCTGGTATTTTCGAGTGACTTTACCAAAGATCCGTGAATCATTTGCATTTATGTACTCAATTGAAGATCCATCTGGCACTAGTTCGCACAGTGGTGGAGCGATCCAAATTCTCGGCATCAACGAACAATATGTAGCCTGTTCTTTTCCAAATCCCCATCGGTTTTGGGCGACAGCAGATAAATTAGGTTTAGGGCATTGGGGTGAGACTAAATCAGCTATTGAGCCTCAATTATTATCAGCTTCAGAATTTGATAGCCAAGTTGTTCAAGGTTATCAAATTGCTCCTACTCTCCATCAAGGCAACTTGCCAGAGCAAAACTGTAGCTGGTGCTATCAAGTTCTTCCTGTTTATGGCTGGGGACAGCCCCAGCAGCTTCAGCAAGCCACGGCAGGCTGGTTGTCATATCTGCCGATATTTGAACCAGGCTGGCAGGTGCTGATGGCGCATGGACTGGCTACAGGTTGGATTGAGTGGCAGGGTACCCGCTATGAATTTAGCAATGCGCCAATCTATGGTGAGAAAAATTGGGGGCGTTCTTTTCCCGAAAAGTGGTTCTGGTTGAACTGCAATAGCTTTGAACAGACTGCTGGCTTGGCGATTACCGCAGGTGGTGGAAGACGCAAGGTGTTGTGGATGACAGAAGAAGTGGCGATGATTGGGATTCACTATCAGGGCAGATTTTATGAATTTGTACCGTGGAATTCTCAGATTAGCTGGCAAATTCAACCCTGGGGCGAATGGCGACTTCAGGCAACTAATGGAGATGTGCAGCTAGAACTAATCGGTACCACTGATGGGGCTGGTACGATGGTAAATACTCCCACCGAGCAGGGATTGGTGCTGTGCTGTCGGGATACGCTCAAGGGTATACTCTCGATCGATCTCCAGACTCATCAAGGCGAGGTGATCATCAGGGCAAATAGTCATCTGGCAGGTTTGGAAGTCGGCGGCACTGGCTGGGATCGAGCTTGGCTCAAAAATCCCCACCGTTAGAGCTTCGGTGGAGTTTTCTGCTAGTTCAAAATGCTTATCATCAGTTAAGATAAGAATGGATACTGCGTAACATTTTTTAACAATGCTGACCGAGCGTTCCGAGTCATCAGAAAATAATTCTCACCCCTGGCTCAAAAAGATCTTGTTCGGGCATCAGCCAACGCCTGAATTATTTGCAATCTTGTTGGTATATGCCGTTCAGGGAATTTTGGGAATATCGCGGCTGGCAGTGAGTTTCTTCCTCAAGGATGAACTAGCACTATCACCAGCCGAAGTTGCTGCCATGATGGGGATAGCTGCTTTGCCGTGGACGATTAAACCTTTGTTTGGGTTCATGTCTGATGGCTTACCGATTTTTGGATATCGCAGGAGACCATATCTGATTTTATCAGGACTGGTGGGTGTTGCAGCCTGGTTGAGTTTGGCGACGATCGTGCAGACTGCTGCCGCTGCCACACTTGCGATTACGATTACCTCGCTTTCGGTAGCTGTAGGTGATGTAATTGTCGATTCCCTGACTGTCGAACGCGCTAGGGATGAGTCACTCGTTGACTCTGGTTCGATTCAATCTCTCTGCTGGGGTGCAGCCGCTTTGGGCGGTTTGCTGACTGCCTACTCTAGTGGACTGTTGCTCGAACACTTTAGTACTCGCACCGTGTTTGCGCTCACCGCAGTGTTCCCCCTCTTAGTCTCAGCGGCAGCTTTCCTAATCACTGAGGAGCCAGTCACCGCCAGCGATGGTGATGGCAAAGCGATTGTCAAAGATCAAATTCAGCAGCTATGGCAAGCTCTGAAACAAAAAGCGATTTGGATGCCTACACTCTTCTTGTTTCTGTGGCAATGCACACCGACAGCCGAGTCAGCATTTTTCTACTTCAGCACCAATGAATTGGGGTTTACTCCAGAATTTTTGGGGCGAGTGCGACTGGTGACGAGCTTGGCATCATTAGTTGGTGTGTGGTTCTTCCAACGCTTTTTAAAAACGATTCCTTTTCGTCAAATCTTTCTCTGGACAACATTATTTTCAGCAGCGTTAGGTTTAACAGCACTATTATTAGTTACCCATACTAATCGATCGATCGGTATTGACGATCATTGGTTTGCACTAGGTGATAGTCTGATCCTGACAATCATGGGGCAATTAACCTTTATGCCCGTGCTGATATTAGCAGCGAGATTGTGTCCACCAGGGATTGAAGCGACACTATTTGCGATGTTAATGTCGGTGTTGAATTTGGCAGGGTTGGTATCTAAAGAAGGCGGTGCAATTCTGACTCACTTATTGGGAGTGACGGATACTAATTTCGATAAATTGTGGTTATTAGTTTTGATTACTAATGTTGGGAGCGTATTGCCATTAGTATTTATCAAGCTGTTGCCAAATGAAGATCCACAGCTAGCAGCGGCAACGGCGAGATCGATTCCACCTGCAAGTGCGATCGATCATCCACAGACAGGCATAGTTGGAAGCCAATCTTTCATCCCGAACATGTCACCAGAATTATTAGAAAGTAACTCAGATAGATAGATTCGTAGGGTGCGTTACTGAGCCAGCATAACGCACCAACTAGATTGTTAATCCGCGTAGATCTTACCCACCCCGCCCTAGCGGGCACCCCTCCGAGGAGGGGATTTATCATGAGAAAATAATATGCAAACTCAGACTAAAGAACTTACTTATAATTTACAGCAGTGGAAACAGGGGTATCGATCGCAAAAACAAGAATATGATTATCAAATCACTGAAATCGAAGGACAGATTCCGGCTGAATTAACAGGGACATTATTTAGAAATGGTCCAGGAATGCTGGATATCAATGATGTTTCTGTTCGACATCCCTTTGACGGGGATGGGATGATTTGTCGGATTACGTTCCAGGATGGCAAAGCTCATTTTCGCAATCGTTTCGTCCAGACTGAAGCCTATCAAGCCGAACAAATCGCGGGTGAGTTTCTCTATCGCGGTGTATTTGGTACCCAGAAAGCTGGCGGTTGGAAAACTAATGCTTTTGATGTCAATTTAAAGAATATTGCCAATACTCAAGTTGTCTATTGGGGAGGTAAATTGCTCGCTCTATGGGAGGCTGCTGAACCACATCGGTTAGATCCGAAAACACTCGATACACTGGGAATTGAATATCTCAATAACAGCCTCAAACCAGGCGATCCTTTTGCCGCACATCCACTATTTGACCCCAAAGGGCGAATGGTAAATTTTGGGTTAAAAGCTGGTAAATTCGATCGAACTGGACTCCTAACTGAGATTACAATCTATGAGCTAGATCTAGATGGTGAAGTAGTCGAACAGCATTCACACATCATTCCTGGATTCGCGTTTATCCATGATTTTGCAATTACCCCCAACTATTGTATCTTCTTCCAAAATCCCGTTGGATTCAATCCCTTCCCATTCTTATTTGGTTTAAAAGGTGCGGCGGAATGTGTCAAATTTCAACCTGAAAAGCTCACCAAAATTCTAGTCATCCCCCGCAATCCCCGCAGCGGTGAACAGATGCAAACCCTCGAAACTAAATCAGGCTTTGTGTTCCACCACGCTAACGCCTTCGAGCATGATGGTAAAATCTCGATCGATTCGATTGCCTATCCAACTTTCCCCGAAGTCGAACCCGATAAAGATTTCCGCGAGATGGACTTCAGCACCCTCACCCCAGGGCAGTTGTGGCGATTTGAAATGGATCTGACAACTCAGCAAGTAACTAGTCAGCTAGTCGAACCCCGCTGTTGTGAGTTCCCCACAATTAACCCCGCCAACGTGGGACAACCCTATCGCTATGTCTACATGGGCGCAGCCCAAATGTCCGATGGTAACGCACCATTGCAAAGTATCATCAAACTCGACAGAGAAGCTGGCACTCAACAACTATGGACAGCAGCACCAACCGGATATGTGAATGAACCCGTGTTCGTAGTGCGTCCTGGTGGCACCCAGGAGGACGATGGCTGGCTGTTGGCGATGATTTATGATGGGAAGAAGGATCGATCGGCTGTGGTGATTCTAGATGCCGCAGATCTGACCAAAGGGGCGGTAGCAACTCTGTGGTTGACGCACCATATTCCCTATGGTTTACATGGGAGTTGGACGGATGATGTATTCATCGATAGCCTATGAAATAATCGGGTAACAGATGCCAATAGTTAATCTAAAATAAGATATCCCCTGCTAGCGACCAAACTAATCAGGGGATACCTAGCGGCTGATGACCGCAATATTAAAATATCTGTTACCAATTATGACACAAGCAAGAGAGCCGGAAGATTTCAGGACAGAGACAGAAAGACGATTTGGGCATCTAAACAGAAGATTGGAGCGGCTGGAAGATACCCAGATATCACCACAAGAGTTTGCCAGAGCTTTTGAGAGAGTTAATGTTGATACTACTGATATTAAGAGAGAGATTGCTGAATTGAGAGTTGAACTCAATACTAAAATCGATGCATTGAGTACTGAGTTAAATGGAAAGATTGACACTATCTTGAGACATCTAACTGTATCTGGCGATAACTAAGAAAGTTAGGGTTGGCAGTGCCAACCCTAACTTTCTAACACCAGCATAAACCGCATCAAAACCAATTTTTTCAGCCCAGAGCAGCGCGTGAGGATGTTTTGATTGGGATCTTAAACTAGTCTCAACTAGATCATCACCAACCTCATACTCGCCAGTCTCAATATCAATAGAAACAATTTTACCAATATTTTCGGCTACTTCGACTTGAGCACGAATATGTTGATCGTAAAGTTCTTTTCCACGTTTAGCAATTTCATCTCGATTCAAAAGTGGGGATGGCATTACTTTTTATTCTCAATCCTTATCATTACCATTATACGCAATGTTGCTATTTGATGGAAGTAGCAACATTGCTGATCGAATCAACTTCTCAATCACATCACCAGCTATACTTTGGATATCAGAGACGATCTAAAAGATAATATTAACCCGATCGCAAACAATAACGGTGTCAACCAATTACCAAGTTGGACGTATAATGTTTGAGTATTTCGACGATAAACTTGATGGGCATGTGCGATAAATTCATCGAGTTTAGACATCCATTGTGTGCGACCATGTGGATCGATCGCAGTTGAATAACCAGTATTACTAGCATTTAACATCCATCGATCGGTTTCAATTGCCCGCATCACATTCAGCGCGTGATGTTGGGGTGGCATTCCACTACTGTAATGAGCATCATTTGATGCCGTAATAATCAACGATCCTGTCTGAGCCTGACGACGAAAATTTTCGTGATAGGCAGAATCATAGCAGATTCCAAAAATAAAATTACCAAATGGCGTATTTACTATTTGATCGAATTTACCATGCAGTAAATTCAATTCAAAGGGTGAAATTGTGCTGATGAGTTTACCAATATATTGATTAAATGGGATGTATTCGCCAAGTGGAACTAGTTTCCATTTATCATAGCGGCTAAATACTTTGCCATCACCATCGATCGTCAAAATACTATTAGTCATTTTGTTACCAGCTTTCCCAAATCCACCGAGAAATACTGGCACTTTTTGTTCTAATATTGCTTGATAAAAAGGAGTGCGTCTAATCTGACTTTCGGTATAGGGTAGGGCTGTTTCTGGTGTCACTACTGCCACAACTCCCTGTTCAACTAGGGACTTATATCCGTTTGTATAGCGATCCATCGCCAGATCGTATCCAGTTTGATAGTGTCGAACTTCATTACTGATACTTCCTTGAATAATCCCGATCTTTAGGCTCGATTCTGGAGTGTTAACTAATGGTCGATCGGCTAGATTTGACCCGATCGAATGTAAAATAATTATTAATGCGATCGCACTACCAATAAAAGGTGCAGCCTTCGAGAGTTTGGGAATTAGTCTAGCTTGCTGGTGATATCTGGAAACTGCCAGAAATCCTTCGGCAATCAAACCATTGACTAATACTATCGCTGCACTCACGGCAGTTGGCCCTGATAATTGACCTAGATGAAGGATCGGCAAATTGTGAGGACTCTGTGTCAGGGCAATCGATGTCCACCACAGATCTGTGAGACTGTATAGTTCTTCCAATCCACACCAGCAAGCTGTGCCTAAGATAACTCGTGCAACTGGATTTTGGTGCGTTTTGGAGTTGATAAATTTCAGACTAATCGCCCAAAACGTGGCTAGACTGGCACCCCAGAGCGTGATAAAAATCAGACAAAAAATCGCAATCCCCAAGCTAGCAAAGAAGGGGACACCCATCCAAGTCATCGGATGAATCCCAAAGATCCAGTTCAACCCCAATCCGTAGAAGCCAATCCCCCACACAAATCCATAACTAATTGCGGCAGAATTAGACTTGTGACAAATCAGATACCACAGCGGCGCGAGGGCAATCCAGGCAAAATACCACGCATCAATCGGTGCGAAGGCTGTCCCCATCAAGATCCCACTCACAATTGCCACGCCCAGATCTACAAGACGATCGTTAAATTTAGCTAAAGATTTGCGAACAGATAGCAGCATGGAGACTTGGATGGTGAGGATGAGATTATTCTGTTAACACTGGTATTTTCCCACTGTTTACCGCTCCCCGTAACAAATATTAATTTCCATAAGAGTCCCTTCTCATAATTGTAACGGACGGTAAACCGATCGAATTAACTGCCAGATTGACGGCGCGTCAGGGTTTAGTGGCTTGCTCGATCGAACACAAGCTCATATAATGACTTTATATAAGTAAACATTAAGTCAACAATATCTATAATTATTGTGGTTAACCCCAGCTACAAACCCACCGCGATTGACGCTACATGGCGATGGCAACTTCAAGGAACTTGGGGTCTCTTTGCAGCATCGGCATTTTTGGTATCCATTCCAGTCTTTATTGAAGCCCCGCTGGTGCGGAACTATCCAGTTCTCAGCGTCGTACTCACTATCTTTTGGGTTAGCTTAGGCGGTATCTTGCTTCAGCGTCCCCAGAGCAAAGTGTGGGGAGATCTGATCCTGGGATTTAGCTGGAGCTGGTTGGCTGGCGCGATTTATTGGGGTTGGTTTAGGTGGGATCCGGCGATTCATCTGCCGATCGAGTCGATCGGGGTACCATTAGCTATATGGGCACTGTGGAAAGGCTTTGGCAAAATTGGCAGCTTGTTCTATCTTGGCTCCCTCGTAGGCACAGCCGTTACCGATTTGTATTTTTATCAAGTTGGCTTGATTGAGCACTGGAAACAGATCATGCAGGTTGAGCCAGCCTTGGCTATGCCGATCTTACAGCAGGCGATAGTTCAGGTTTGGACACCTTGGGGCACAGCTTGGGCAGTTGTCCTAGTAAATTTCCTCTTGGCTGTGGGTATAATACCTTTAGGCACCAAACAATTGCACTGGTATGCTTTCAGTGGCGCGGTTTTGACAACTATCGTCGTTGACGGCTTGTTCTTCTGGTTTGCTGGTCATGCCTAAACTACCTAGCTATTATTTAGTCTAGATCGATCGAACCTGATGACAAGCGATCGATACACTAGTTCACCGTCATATTTGAATCCAACCGTGAACCAGGGAATCTCTCCTTATCTAATTCAGCAAACTGACAGTGGCGAACGCAGACTATCACTAGATGATGGTAACTGCTGGACTGTCGGGCGGGGTGATGACAATCAATTTGTCGTCAAAGATCGCTGTATCTCTCGCAACCATGCGATGATTCAATATACTGATGCTGGCGATCGCTACCTAATTGATTTGGGTAGTAGCAATGGCACATTTGTCAATGGTCGCAGGGTAAGTATTCCCGTAACCATTCATGATGGTGACACGATTACTTTTGGTCAAACTGAGTTTGAATTTCACTGTCCTTCCCCCAACGATGATGCCCTGGGTTCGGATCCAGAAGGCACTCTCGATGGTACCGTGACATCGATGCTGCACCTGCGGAAATTGATGTCGGTGATGGTGGTAGACATGCGAAATTTCACCATTCTCACCCGTCAAACTAATGAGAATCTGCTCTCGGAAGTGATGAGCACCTGGTTCCGCAACGCTGGCGCAATTATCCGCAATCGCGGTAGTTGGGTGGACAAATATATCGGCGATGCACTGATGGCACTGTGGTTTCACAATGGCGAGAATGTCACCAAGCAGGAGATGATGAATATCCTCTTGGCACTAGACGATCTCAACCAGATGACGAGAGAATTAAATAAACAGTATCCACTGCCCTTTGAGCTTAAAATCGGTGCGGGTATCAATACTGGTCATGCGATGATTGGGAATGCGGGTAGTGGTGATAGACCAGATTATACGGCTTTGGGTGATACGGTAAATGCCGCCTTCCGCCTGGAAGCAATCACCAAGGAACTGAATGCTGAAATTGCCATTGGTTCTTCTACCTATCGCTACTTAGCACCCCTACTCGGCAAACATCGAGTATTTAAAGAATGTTCCGTCGAACTCAAAGGTTATGATGTACCTGCGATCGTTCACGTCACCAATTTTAGCCCACTCAATACCTTTCTCCAAACCGCTAATCCTGTTGTCACAACTCCAGAGGTTCAGTCTCAGACTAGTTTGATTCCGAAAGGTTAGTTGGAGCGTGGGAATGTGGGAGCGTGGGGGCAAAACTTAGAATGTTTATTTCGCCCCGTCGCCCCCGTGCTCCATCTCCCCATCTCCCACCCTTGAACATAAATTGTTAGGATAGGTAACAGTGATCAAACTAAAATTGTTTTGGTGGTAGTGAGTGAATATTATAAATTTCAATCATCACGCTCAGATCGATCGACAGTCTAACGCTAATTTGTCCATAATCAGATTGAGATAATGGCAGCCGCAGTACTTATTCAAAACCTGTCCAAGAGCTATGGTACCGTTCCGGCGGTTAAAGACGTATCTTTCCAGGTAAATCACGGTGAAATTTTTGGGTTGCTGGGACCGAATGGAGCAGGCAAAACTACCACTATTCGCTGTCTGTGTACCCTTGCAAAGCCCGATAGTGGCTCGATTGAGGTTAGTGGTGTCTCTGTCCTCGAACAGCCCCGTGAAGCCAGGAAACGGCTGGGGTATGTCGCTCAGGAAGTCGCTCTCGATCCGGTATTGACTGGGAGAGAATTGCTCGAACTCCAGTCCGCGCTTTACCACATTCCCAAGCAAGAGGCTAAACAACGAATTGAAGTGCTCCTAGAAGTACTAGATTTACATAGCTATGCTGACAAGAAAACAGGCACATATTCTGGTGGACTAAAGCGACGAATTGACCTGGCAGCAGGGTTACTACATCAGCCAGAAGTGTTGGTGCTAGACGAACCCACTGTCGGATTGGACATTGAGAGTCGGGTGGTAGTGTGGGACTTTTTGCGCCAACTGCGATCGAGTGGGACTACGATTATTCTTACTAGTCATTATCTCGAAGAAGTGGACGCTTTAGCCGATCGAGTGGGAATTATCGAGTCGGGACTAGTCATCGCCGAAGGTACTCCATCCGCGCTGAAAAATCGGTTGGGTGGCGACAGAATTACGCTCCGAATCAGGGAATTTACCCCGCCTGCTGAAGCCGAAAAAGCGAGGCATCTACTCAGTGAATTATCCTGCGTTCAAGCCGCAATTGTTAATCCGAATCAGGCTAATGCACTGAATTTGGTAGTCACCCCAGATCTAAATGTACTGATGATAATTCAGCAGTCATTACAAGCAGCCGAGTTACCTATTTTTGGGATCTCCCAATCCCGCCCCAGTTTGGATGATGTCTATCTAGCCGCGACTGGCAAAACTTTACTAGATGCCGAACTCAGTGCTGCCAGCAGTCGCGATCTCAAAGCTGAAAAAAAACAAAGTATGAGGTGAGTTGATAGTTGATACTTCTGCTAGAGCAGACGCTGTACCTAACGGCAGGCTATCGCCAACGCGAACGGCTACGCAATGCCATTCGCGTAGCGTCTCCGTCAGGAGAAGGCAAGGCTAACGCCAACAGTACAAGTAGTTGATAGCTGACTAGTTATTAACTATCAACTCTACCAATCAGAACTCGAATACGATTGCTACGGTTGGCAAAGTAATTTTTAAGTTGGGTACACTATTAGCATAGACATCACTCGATCCCCATCCCCCCGTCTCCCCATCCTCCCACCCCCACAATCCAAACTCCCACCAACTAGATCATGAGCGGCACTATCAACACTTCTGAACCTGTAAATGTCCAATCTAAAGACATCTATAGAGCGCGTGAACCTATAGCCTCAAATGGGTTTGCTGACTTTATCCAAGAAACTTTAGCCCTGACTAAACGGCTATTTATTCAACTGCAACGTCGTCCCTCGACACTGGTTGCAGGGATTGTCCAGCCGCTGATGTGGCTGTTATTGTTTGGCGCGTTGTTCCAAAATGCGCCGGAAGGGATGATGGGTGGTAACTTAAGTTATGGACAATTTTTGGGTGCCGGATTGATTGTCTTTACCGCTTTTGTGGGAGCATTGAATGCAGGTTTACCTGTGATGTTCGATCGAGAGTTTGGTTTTCTCAATCGTTTACTTGTCGCGCCACTGGCTTCTCGATACTCAATTGTGGCAGCTTCGGCAATTTATATTGTGGCACTGAGTTTTGTCCAGACAGCCGCCATTATTGGTGTAAACGCGCTGATGGGTGCGGGCTTGCCGAGTGTTGGTGGTTTAGGAATTATTGCCCTAATCATCTTATTATTAGTACTCGGAGTGACAGCTTTGAGCTTGGGTTTGACTTTTGCCCTACCTGGACATATCGAGCTGATTGCGGTGATTTTTGTCGTTAACTTACCGCTGTTATTTGCCAGTACCGCTTTAGCACCACTGGCATTCATGCCTCAATGGTTGCAAGTAGTCGCCTGTCTCAATCCGCTCACATATGCGATCGAACCAATCCGCTACCTGTATACTCATCCTCAGTGGGATCTGACTAGTATCGTGCTTCAGGCAACCTGGGGTGATGTCTCATTTGGCTCCTCCCTAGCGATTTTAGTTGGATTTGCTCTACTTACTCTCACAGCGATTCAACCGCTGTTGAAGCGACGTTTAGCCTAGTCAGAGGAACTATTCGATCGATCCAAACATCCTAATCTCTAGGAACTCAGGCAATCTCAAAAAATAGGGAACTAGATTTTCAGCCCCTAATTGTCAATTAATTTATAGCTCTGACATCATTTACTACTAGCTCTTTATTAACTAAACACATGAAAACATTAATCAAATCATCCTGTTTTTTCTTGAGCTTATCACTAGCTCTAACGCCCACAATCGCCTCAGCTCAATTTTCCAGCAATGAAGGCGGTGATGTGTTCAAAAGAGCAGCGGGTGGCGACACAGGTGGACTGCTAAACTTGCTCAATCAAGTCCAGCTCAATGGTAAGATAAATCCTAATGCCAGTAGCGATCAACGGGAGCAAATCAGATCGGCAACTGAAGATTTTCGACTACTGCAAATGCAAGCCTTGCAAGAACGCAATAAAAAAGCGACGGTTACGCCAGTTGCGGTTCCAGGTAATTAGTGGATGATTATTATTGGAATAGTAATCTCAGATCTTGCACCAATAATATACTGACTATTACTAAGCGTAGATCTAGGGTACCCAAGAGGGGCACCCCTACAGGTTACATGTAGGGGTGCCCTATCTTGTATCACCTTTCTTATCGTTTAGTAATCAAAACACTGTAGATAAAGAAGGTTGAAATTGCCAGGAAAATTAATCCTAGTAATACTCCGCCTGGTAAGAAAGTAACAATCCCAAAACCCCTGAGTAAATATACTAAAATACTCAGACCGAGACTAATACTAAAAAGATAGGAAAACTTCTGAGTTAAAGGCATATAATAGTGACTAATCTGTAAATTTTAGTTGGCATATTAATGAGTCTCGATCGCCAGAACCTCGAATCCTTTACATTGATCCGCCGGATTGTACTGGGGATACTGACCGTATTTGTATTGTACAAGCTAATCTTCTCATTAATTGGCACGATCGACAGACCTCAGATTCAAGGCAAATTCGAGCTATACCAAACCAATCTCGTACTAGTAGCGGCTGAGTGGAAACCCACAACAGAGTTAGCAGGATTGGGTAGCTTACAGACAGCAATTATCGGTACGGACTTTCTCAAAGCAGCCACTCAACAGTATGAATCGGCACGAGCAAGTGATGTTCAAGCAATTGAAAGGCTTAAGCTTAGTTTAACAGATCTCTCAGCAGAATCGTTGGCGGAGCCTCTTCTCGGAACGAGAATCGCACTCCAAACCAACTTAATTAACAAGACAATTTCCGCTGCTCAACTAGAAATTGACAAGATAGATTTACGCATCGGGATTCTGGCAGCAGCGAGAAAACAACCAGAGCAAGCAATTAAGACATGGCAGAAGGTTGGGGCTATTTCTGGGCAGTCTACATCTAGAAATGTTGCAGCATCACTAATCGATATCTGGAAACAACCATCAGGGATTAGTTCCAACAATGCACCCCAAATCGAAGCCGAAATTAACACCAACTTTGATGGCTGGTTTCGTGATAGGGTTCAGGCTCAACTGTACACTGACTTAGGCGACAAAACCAGATTAGCCAACCTCTTACAATCAGAGCAAATAAAAGCGCAGAATGCCCTGATTAAGCTAGGACTAAATACAGTTCCACGGATATTAATTGGACTCGGTGGGGTTGGCTTAATTGTCTTCTTTTCGGTTAGATTTATTATTCTGTCGTTCCAACGTAAAGCAAATCAGTCAATCTCAGATGTTTTACTCACAAATATAAATACGCCGTGGACATCACCTTGGGATTGGGAAATTGTTTGGCAAGTATTTATGCTGGGCTTCTTTTTCGTTGGTCAATTTTTGCTGCCATTCGTTTTTGGATCTCTGATTAGTCCTGGTTCCTTAACTATGCGTGGACAGGGAATTTATGTATTTGTTAGCTATGCTTTGATGTCTGGTTTGACAATTGGGGTACTGTATCTATCAATTAAATCTTACTTACCTTTACCAGCAGATTGGTTTAAGTTTAACTGGAAATCTAATTGGTTATTGTGGGGGATTGGTGGCTATTTAGTTGCCACCCCAATTGTAATTGTTGTTTCGATCCTCAATGAGAAAATCTGGCAAGGACAAGGCGGTAGCAATCCATTGCTCCAAATCGTGCTAGAGGGTAAAGATTCGACAGCATTACTGTTATTTTTCCTGACTGCGGCAGTTGCAGCACCATTATTTGAAGAATTTCTATTTCGAGGATTTCTCCTACCTTCATTGACTCGCTATGTACCTGTCTGGGCATCAATTTGTCTGAGTGGGTTACTATTTGGAGTGGCTCATCTAAGTCTATCCGAAATTATTCCTTTGACAACTCTGGGAATCATCTTGGGTATCGTCTATGCCCGCACCAAAAATCTCCTTGCACCGATGCTTCTACATAGTCTGTGGAATAGTACTACCTTAGTGAGTTTATACATTTTGGGTAGTGGTAATTAGAAATTAGTTGATAGTTGATAGTTGATAGTTGATAGTGAAATAAGAAGATCGTAGTTTATAGTATGGATCCTCTATCTATTAAACGCAACGATCGATAGTTTACTTAGCTGGAGGATTGACTGGGGCTGGAGTTTTGGTACTGAAGTTTCCAGGAAGCTTGTCATCAATATTTTCAGGGACGATTCGCAGCTTATAAGTAGTTTTAACCTGAGCGTTGGCTGGAGTCTTACCAATAAATCGCCAGCGGAGGTAATTGTAGTCAGTCTCAGGGACTACTTGTTTGCCGACAGTCGGCTTGGTAGAGAATGTTTTGCCACCATCAATACTAAATAATAACTCAGCTCCGTCGATCGCCATTGCCGAACCTTTGACATACTCAGTTCCTTTGGGAATCGGTTGTTTTAGGACTAGATTTTTGAGCGGGCACCGACTGTTATTCTTGGCAACAACTGTATACATAATGATATCACCACGTCTTACAGATGACTTGCCTGCGATCGCTTGAAAGCTGGAGATATTATTCTCCATCATCACCTGCTTATCCGCTTTGAGTGTGAGCGTGACTAGCTTGGATGCAGGCAGGGGATCGACACACATTTTTGGTTTGCGGATCCTAGCTTGAACCGAAAGTGGTGGCGTGAACAGCGTAGTTGAGATCGTGCCAATACCAGCAAGAATGACGATCGATAACTTGAACATGGTAGTCTGTATTAAAGCGATGATTTGATTTATATTGATTGAGACGATCGAACAGTCAGAAAGTTGCCCAATCGATTTTACACACAAAATGTCAGTGTATCAGCTCTCCTCGGCGTTAGCTGTAAGTTTTTAACTACTTAGCAACTCTGTTTGACAACTGGATCGAGTCTAATTGTGGTCGAACCTGATATCCTAGAGACACACAGTAAAGCTGCGATGCTCTTTTCTAAAGCAGCTCCGCTCACAAGTGAATCGAACTGCGTTACCAATTATAGACAATGACTTTAGACTGGATTAGCCCTGCCGAACGCCTCCAATCCTTGCCCCAATATGTATTTGCTCGGCTGGATGAACTCAAAGCCAGTGCTCGCAGTCAGGGGGTAGATCTGATTGACTTGGGCATGGGCAATCCAGATGGCTCTGCACCTGCTCCCGTGATTACGGCTGCCAAGGATGCTCTTGACGAAGCATCCAATCATGGCTATCCACCCTTTGAAGGAACTGCCAACTTTCGTGGATCGATCGCCAACTGGTATTATCGTCGGTATGGTGTCACTCTTGATCCCAACAGTGAAGCTCTGCCATTGCTCGGCTCCAAAGAAGGCTTGGCACATCTCGCCCTTGCCTATATCAATCCTGGCGATACAGTATTAGTGCCCAGTCCAGCATACCCTGTTCACTTTCGGGGTCCGGCGATCGCGGGTGCAAATATTCACAACATCATCCTCAAGCCGGAAAATGACTGGGAAATCGATCTCCATGATATCCCTGAAGATGTAGCCCGCAAAGCCAAAATCCTCTTCTTCAACTACCCCAGCAATCCCACAGGCGCAACCGCACCCCGCTCCTTTTTTGAAGATGTCGTCGCCTTTGCCCACGAATACAAGATCATGCTAGTCCACGATCTTTGTTACGCGGAACTCGCCTTTGATGGCTACAAGCCCACCAGCCTGCTCGAAATCCCTGGAGCCAAGGAAATCGGTGTCGAGTTCCATACCCTCTCCAAAACCTATAATATGGCGGGCTGGCGCGTGGGTTTTGTCGTTGGCAATAGTCAGATTATTCAGGGACTCCGCAAGCTCAAAACCAACCTCGACTACGGGATTTTTTCGGCACTCCAAACCGCTGCTCAGACAGCCTTAGAGCTACCTGATGAATATGTGACTCAGGTGCAAACCCGCTATCGCGAACGGCGCGACTTTATGATTGAGGGATTGGCTAAATTGGGCTGGAAGATTAAACCCACTAAAGCCACGATGTATCTGTGGATTCCCTGTGCGGTAGGTTGGAATTCTACTGATTTCGCCCTGATGGTATTGCAGAAGACAGGTGTGGTGTTTACACCTGGAAATGCGTTTGGAGTTGGCGGCGAAGGATATGTCAGAATTAGTCTCATCGCCGATCTCGACAGGTTGGGTGAAGCAATTCAACGACTTGTAGATGCTGGCATTAGTTATGAGTAAATCTGCCATTATTTGCCGTAATTCAGCAACGCTCAAAATACTTCACCAATTCTTCACCAATGATCGTTGGCGAAGCCTTTCGGAACGAAAATCATTTTTGGTGGGGTTGGGTAGGTTTTGTTTGATACTTATTTGTTCAAATCTCGGCTTTCTAGCATGAACCTACCCCTACAGGGTGCTTGAATTTGGAATTGCTGATTATCGATCGTGCGCCAAGTGTTTTTTGGCTTGTTGCCAGAGAGCTTCTAATTCAACGATCGTATAATCAGTCAATGGACGATCTGTATATTTTTCCATCTGCTGGATTCGATCGATAAATCGTTGATTGGTACCGCTTAGTCCCCGCTCTGGATCGAGCTTGTACCACCGCGCTAGATTGATAACTGTAAATAATAAGTCCCCCAATTCAGCTTCTTGATGGGCAAGATCGGGAGTGGCGAGTGCTTCCTTCAACTCGCCCAATTCTTCCTCAAACTTTGCCCATACGCCATCGACACTTTCCCACTCAAATCCTACCGATGCTGCTTTTTCCGAAATTTTAGCCGCAGCAGTCAGCGGCGGTAATTTTTCAGCATAGCTACTCAATTTGTCGCTAAATAATGCTGTGGGGTTGCCTTTCTCGATCGATTTAATCTGCTCCCAATTAGCCTTAACTTCATCTACACTCGCAACTTGGACATCGCCGAATACATGGGGATGACGGCGAATCAGCTTCTCACTAATTCCCTGCGCCACATCTGCGAGGGTAAATCTCCCCGTCTCACTGGCTATTTGCGCCTGTAGCACTACCTGCAATAATAAGTCCCCCAACTCCGAGACAATTGCGGCTCGATCGCCACTTCTAATCGCGTGTATCGCCTCATAAGCCTCCTCAACGATATAAGGGGTCAAACTCTCCGGTGTCTGCGCCAAATCCCAAGGACAGCCCCCCTCAGGATTTCTTAACTTAGCAACGACATCGATTAAGTCTTGGAGCGCGGTGAGGATGGGGGTAGGTTCAGAATTTGGCATGGGTTAGCAGTAAATTAGTTTACTTTGATCGATCGCTTATGCTATAGTCAGAGACGTTGCGCGGATATGGCGGAATTGGTAGACGCGCCAGTTTTAGGTACTGGTTTCGCAAGAAGTGAAGGTTCAAGTCCTTTTATCCGCATCTTGACAATTAAATGGTCGAATAACCAGCGCACAGTTTACTCTTTGCAGACTGGTTATTTGCTCGTTGTTTTAAACAGGTTATCGATCTTATTTTATATTTAGCTTAGGTCTTAAGTGGGATGCCGCTTAAGACCATTTTAATGAATGAAATCGTTGTGAATAGTATATTTTAATCCCAAAGTCAGGGGCAGATCCAGCCCGTCATTTAAGATTCTCAGATTGCAGCGCAATACAATTGTCTATTTCTAATAGCGAAATAAGTCGATCGATCTCACAATGGTTGCCAAATAACTCCCGCGCACAATTAATTTTAATCGGCTCCTGTAATCTTACCTGACCAAAGGCTCGATCGATAATTTCGACAGTAGTGAGAGTATCCAAATCTACTGATAAAATCGGAATTTCCAGATCTTCAGCACGGCTGAGAATGAATTTTTGGGGCGGGAGGTGTCCGGTGAGAATTAGGCACTGGGTAGAGGTTTCTAGAGCAGCCAGTTGAATATCAGCCCGATCTCCACCCGTGACTACAGCCATATTATTACCACGCCTGAAATATTCAAGCGCGGAATTGACATTCATCGCCCCAATCGAGAGACTTTCCACCATCAAATCCAACCTATCAGGGCGACACAAGACTTCCGCATTGAGCTGTTCGACGAGCTGCTTGACAGTGACACTCCGCAGCAACCCATTCCGATGGACAATCCCAAACACAGGGATGCCAGCCTGTTCCAAATAAGGCACTAGCGTCGTCTGAACCGCCTCGATCCGATCGCGCGGAATATTATTAATAATACAGCCCAAAAGTCTCTTTCCCAAGCGTTCCTGAGCAGATAGGAGTAGATCGACACTAGAAATCGGATCGTAACGATTGACGAGGAGCACGCCAGCATCCAGAGATTCGGCAACTTGAGCGGTAGAGAGATGGAACAGGCTACCTTCATGAAGATTGGCACCCCCTTCCAGAATCACCAGATCGCCTGGAAGCTGGACGCACTCATGAAGTAACTGAGTATAGTCCTGACAATCGACTCCCGTTAACCGATCGATCGATTTGGCGGCATCCAGTACTAGCAGCGGCGATCCTAGCCGCGCTGGTGGCAGTGATAATGCTTGCGCCATCAATTGGACATCACTATCAATTGTCAGCGGATTGACGGCATTGCCAGTGACGACTGGTTGAGCGTAGGCAATTTCAATTCCTTTTGCTTGCAAACGATCGGCAATTCCCAAAATTGTTGCCGATTTCCCACTACACGCCTCAGTCGAAGCCACCATCAAGTATTTCATAGCCATTCCCACACACTTACCCGTTAGTTATTATAACCGTCTAGTCGATCGACATCGCATCGATCTGCGCGTGTGACAACTGCCCATCTGTAGGTAGCAACAGCCAGTTCTAGACTAATTATATGAACTTACGGGCGAGAAAATACGCTGCGATCGATTTAGCATCGATCGGCTCTCCTCGCTCCAGAGCAGCTTCAAATTCGGCTGGAGTCATCAGGATCACGCTAATATCCTCATCATCATCACCCGCAGGTTGCACTGCCAATTTTTCTAAATCCTGAGCTAGGTAAGCATAAATAATCTCATCAGAATATCCAGGTGCGAGGAAAAATTCACCTAAATTTTGCCATTTACTCGCTCGATAACCAGTCTCTTCTTCAATCTCCCGCGCAATGGTAGTCGCCGGATCTTCGCCCACTTCCAATGTACCTGCGGGGAATTCGAGAATTCGCCCCTGAGTCGCAAATCGATATTGCTTGACTAAGACTAGTTTGCCATCATTGGTAATCGGCACCGCCATCGCGCCACCTGGATGATGAACACATTCCCAGTCACCAACTACCCCATTGGGCAATTCAATGCGATCGACATCAAAGGAAAATTTTCGCCCTTGATAATGCAGTTTTTGCTGGATCAGTTTAGCTGGTTCATTTCCTAAAGGCATGAGGATTAATTGATAATTGATAATCGTGATTGTAGGGTGTGTTACCGCGCTAGCGTAACGCACCAATATTCATTTGCTAACTGCTTACACAAAATACCGATCGATTGTCCTGATTTTGGTTCGATCGTATCAGGTGAAATTTCAGCTAGTGGTACCAGCACAAATGCCCGTTCCAGCATCCGTGGATGGGGAACTTGTAATGTGGGCAAATCGATAATTAAATCATCATAGAGTAATAAGTCTAAATCTAGTGTCCGCGCGCCCCAAACTTCTTGCCGCACTCGCCCAAATTCTGATTCGATCGAGTGTAAAAGATTCAATAATTCTAACGGTTCCAGACCAGTCTGGAGCGTCGCACAACCGTTTAGATAATCTGGCTGAGGTGGCCCAACCGGAGCAGTTTGATGCCAGCCAGAAACGGCGATTAGGTCAATCTGGGGATGCGATCGCAGTCGATCGATCGCGCCAGTTAGGGTCGATCGCGAATCACCTAAATTACTGCCTAACCCGATCGCACAAAAGCTTATAACTTTCAACTTTCAACTCTCAACTCTTTTATTCCTTGAGCAAAACCGATGACGATCGTGATATTAGAAAACGTTAAAAAAGCTTCCGCACTACCATGAATCCAATCTACATTTGCTAGGGATTGATGCAAGACAAATTGAGCATATATACCTGCCGGAATCGTCACCGCCACAAATAGCAGCGTCAAATAAAACCCAATCAACGCCAGCTTAGGAGTATTATTTTTCTTGGTCATAAACCACAGAAATCCCAAGTAAGGAAACAAAGACAAAGCAAACAAAGATTCTTTGGAAAATACTAATTCAAAAATATCAGGCATATATTAATAAATTTCAACTACTTGCACTGTTGGCGTTGGCGTAGCCTCTGCCTTTACCTATGGTAGGCTAACGCCAACGCAGAAGCCTTGCGTCTGGCATTGCGGAGCCGTTCGCGTAGCGTCTCGTTCGCGAAGCGTCTCGAAGAGAAGAGAAGTGTCAACTTTCAACTTTCAACTCTCTACTAATTTCCCACGCTGCCCAACACATCGTTGTATTTCCAATCACCGTCGTCGCCGCTTGGAGTGTCACCAGCCATTCGAGATCGAGAGTATTGTCAAAAAAGTGCCAAGTACAAGCACACATCGCACTCACCAGGGCAGGTAACATTCCAAACGAGAGTTTCCGCCAAGCCAAATTACCGCTAGCTTCGGCGTACACCCAAATCAACCAAATTGCCGTCACCCACTCAATGACGCTAGAAATGTGAATAATCCAAGTTGGAATCGAGAGTATGTGCATGACAAAGCGGGGAGCGGGGAGCGGGGAGCGGAAAATCCCCTCCACGGAGGGGTGCCCGTAGGGCGGGGTGGGTAAATCTTTGCAGATCACTAGAATCTACCCTACTCGTTCTTCAACTACGTGAGTCGCGCTGATCCACTCGCCTTTCTCATTGTAGCTACGAATTAGACGTTGGCGGTTGTTTTCTGACAATAGCCAGCCCGCTTCGACAAAAAACGGTTCCCGATGACTGATTTGCAGTGGCGTATTACTGGACATCCCATCAGGTAACAATAACACTCGTCGCGGTGTGGTTCCCGCTTCAAAATGCAATCGATTCCCGTCAATCCGCGCTGTCGAAGCAATGGTGCGACTACCAAAAGTCAACTGCTGCTGTAGACAGTCGCCAACTTTCTGAATCTCTAGGCTGACGCTGCTAGTTTCAGGAGCCTTCCAGTCAGCGTAGACAGTGTGCGCTGTTCCTGTCCACTTGCCCTCCAACTGGGCTACCGTTAAGTCTGGGCGCAACTTTGCATTTGTACCACCGCGAATTTCGCGAATCAATGTCAGGCTATCAAAGCTGCCCTGCTTGCCAAATAATTGTACCAATCTCGATCGCCGATCGCCAGATACAAATCCATACTCCGCCCCAAAATCAGAGAATGGAGCTACTTGAAACGAACCCTTAGAAAAAGCCCCCGTCTCAAAAAATACTGCCTGTTTACCCAGTGAGCGGTATTCTTGGCTATTATCTACCGTCGGCTGTTCTGTAATAGCAGATGCAAATCGCCGTACTCTAAACTTCACCAGTTGGTTATTCTCCAATCCTTCCAGCGTCAGAATTGAGGGCGTAGAAGTGAGCAATTCCCCCTCTGTCGAAACTTGCGTAAATGAGCCAACCCATTCGCCGAGGTTCTTGAGAAAATTTTCCCAGTTACTTTCCATATGTGTTCGATGTTCCAAACTAGAGGCTAGGACAACAATTTTTGGTAAATGGAAGTGACCATACGCCAATTCTATCAATCTAGCGTAGCAGATGATAAACATCCAAGGATAGTAGAAAACCCCACCGAAGCTATAGCGATGGGGTTTTCAGTTGGTGTGTGGTTTGAGTAAGCCATAGGCTGAAGCCACACAATCAGAACATAATTCTGGTTCGACTTTGGATGTCGGTTCGAGAAACACCGCAGGTGAAATTCT
>JANNDL010000071.1:0-46627 GCA_031387665.1 Chamaesiphon sp. OTE_75_metabat_95
GGGAGCAACTAAACCGACGAAAACGTCGTCTAATCGATGAAAGAAACTCTGTTTGGGTACGCTAGATTTCATTCTTCAACCCAATTTACAGATCCTTGCTTCGAGCCAGTTTCAGCTAAGTTCCTTAGAAGAGGCTTCTGCCAAGACGGGGGAACCCCCGAATAAAAACGCCGCCGAATAAAAAAACGACAAAACAGGCGCGGTAACACACCCTACGGGATCTAAAATTCGACAGTTAAGGGGGCGCGAGGAAACGGAATCACATCGCGGATGTTGGTCATCCCAGTCATGAATTGAACTAGTCGTTCAAATCCTAACCCAAACCCAGCATGGGAGACGGTTCCATAGCGGCGTAAATCTAAATACCACCAATAATCAGCGGGATTTAAGCCCTGCGCTGTTAAGCGTTGCTCAAGCAGATCGAGCCGTTCTTCACGTTGGGAACCGCCGATGATTTCGCCGATTTTGGGAGCGAGAATGTCCATCGCGGCAACAGTTTTGCCATCGTCATTTAAGCGCATATAGAAAGACTTAATATCGACGGGATAATCGGTGAGGATGACTGGCTTTTTGAATACTTCTTCGGCTAAATAACGTTCGTGTTCGGACTGGAGATCTAGCCCCCAACTAACGGGATATTCAAACTTCTGACCTGATTTTTCGAGCAACGTAATTGCACTAGTATAGGTCAGCCGCTCAAACTGATTATTGATAATATTCTCAGCGGTGGCTAAGACAGTTTTATCAATCCGTTCGTTGAAAAATTCCATATCTGCTTGGCAATGCTCCATTACATACTTGAAGATGTAGCGGAGAAATGTTTCAGCCAGATCCATATCCTCCAATAAGTCACAAAAAGCCATCTCTGGCTCGATCATCCAGAACTCAGCCAGGTGCCGCGAAGTATTGGAATTTTCGGCTCTAAACGTCGGTCCAAAGGTGTAGACATTGCTAAATGCCATTGCCATCACTTCGGCTTCCAATTGCCCACTCACGGTCAAATATGCCGCCTTACCGAAGAAATCCTTGCTGTAGTCAATCTCTTTTTCAGGAGTTAAAGGAACATTCTTGAGATTGAGGGTGGTGACGTTGAACATTTCCCCTGCACCCTCGCAGTCACTCGCGCTGATAATCGGCGTGTGTACCCACAAAAAGCCCCGCTCTTGGAAAAACTGGTGAACTGCTGCCGAGCAAGCATTACGGACTCTGAAGACGGCACTGAGGGTATTTGTGCGCGATCGCAAGTGACCGATATCGCGCAAGAATTCAAAGGAGTGGCGTTTCTTCTGAAGCGGATAGGTTTCGGGATCTGCTTCGCCGTGGATTTTGACTTGGCTGGCTTTGACTTCTACTCGCTGTCCTTTAGCGGGTGATTCGACTAGTTCGCCAGTCAGCTCGATCGAGGCACCCGTGTTAATCTGTTTGAGGATGGTGGCGTAATCAGGCACATCCTTATCGATTACGACCTGAATATTTGCCATGCAGGAGCCATCGTTGATATCCACAAAGGCAAATTCCTTGGCTTCGCGCTTACTCCGAATCCAACCCTTGACGGTGACGGTATCTCCAGGATTACCCCCACGGAGAATTGCAGCAATATAGTTCGTAATCATCTTTATTCAGGCTAGTAAATCAATGTAAATGAATCCCGCTCTATCTAGTCTGACATATTTGATTCCGCCAAGCGGACGCTCCGCAGACGAGCTAATGCCCAAAGCCTAAACCCTACCTACAAACGAGCGTATCAGTTACCCCCGCTCGATCGGTTTTTTCGGAATTACTACACTCAGATCCATGCTTGTAAATCTTAATAGTTACTGGCTCCTGATTACTGGTAGAACCATTTGCCGAGATGGTCAAATTTTTACCGCTGGTAAAATTAATCGTGAGGGGTAGCTTCCCGATCGCTTGTTCAGTTACGCTACTTTTAGACCTGTCGTGGGCAGTCTGGGTATAACTCCCCCACAGCGTCGATCCTGCCTTACCACTATACTCAACCCGATACTGTACCTCATTACTAAACGGATTCCCAAACGTCCGTACACCAACCAAACTCAAACCAGTTACCACCGACCACAACACATATACGCTCTTCACAGCTTTGTCAACCCAATGCTACACAGCCTTAATGTACCCAGTCAGTCGGCTAAAAATACGGTCAAAATTATTAAAAAATTCTGTGCCTGATTTTTTACTACGACCTTACTTAGATGACTGAAATGCCTCAATCCTAGTTCCGCAAGTTGGGCCAGGAATACTGAGAGAAATCATATCGATCTCAACCGATTGGGAAATCAGGTAAGCAAGCATAGTGATGTTACAAACCCGACTTTTTCCAAAAAGTCGGGTTTGTGTTCTAATCAATCGAGCTTGACTGAAGAATTTAATCGGCGAGTGAACTTTTTAGGTCGATCGCTGGTCTAAAATTGGGAGATCGTAGTATTGGCTAATTGCTACTAATCGTGATACTCACCGCCGCTTACTGTAGGTTTATCGATCGTGCATACTCGTAAATATCTAGTTGTCATCACCAGCGCAATCTGGCTCGTATGGGCAAATATCGCCCAGGCGGAGCCAGCAAATCCAAAGGTGATTCATCTGCTGAATCGGCTCAGTCTGGGAATTCGTCCTGGTGAAATTGAGCAGGTGCAGCAGCTTGGAGTGAATAAATACATTCAGCAACAGCTCAGTCCAGATTCGATCGCTGAACCAGCAATTTTAATCGATCGATTAAGTCAATTAGATACAATTAATCTCTCCCCGACTGAACTATTTCAGCGATACAATCCCAACCGTAAGGCAGATATTCAAAGTCCTATTCCTGACGATCAAAAATTTCGGCAACAGCAGGCTAGGCAGGTGACAAATCAAGCGATCGAAGCCAGATTATGGCGATCGATCTATAGTCAACGACAGCTCAATGAAGTAATGGTGGACTTTTGGTACAATCACTTCAATGTTCACTCCGAAAAAGGGATTGATAAACTGTGGGTGGGTGCATATGAACAGCAGGCAATTCGACCATATGCAATGGGTAAGTTCAGAGATTTATTAGGTGCAACAGCTAGACATCCGGCGATGCTATTTTATCTAGATAATTGGCGTAATAGTGTCCCAAATTCTAGTCAAAGTCGGAAGAATGAAGGCATCAATGAAAACTATGCTCGTGAACTAATGGAGCTACATACACTAGGTGTTGATGGTGGCTATAAGCAAAGTGACGTACTTACTTTAGCTAAGATTTTTACTGGTTGGGGCTTTAAGCAACCAGGTCAAAAAGTACCGGATGGCTACAGCTTTTACTTTAATCAAAATCGTCACGAATCTAGTGACAAGATCTTCCTGAAGCAAAACATTGTTGGTAGAGGAATTGAGGAAGGTGAGCAAGCTCTAGATATACTAGCCAAGCATCCCAGCACTGCCCGTCAAATCGGCTTCAAACTGGCGCAATACTTTGTCGCTGACAATCCACCCAAAAGTCTAGTTAATAAGCTATCCAAACGCTTTACAGCGACCAATGGAGATATTAAATTAGTCTTGGGTACGCTTTTTAGTAGTCCTGAATTTTGGGATGTCAAATACTATGGTGTAAAATTCAAAACACCTTATCAGTATGCGATTTCTTCAATTCGATCAACAGGTACAGAACTAACTAATCCTAAAGTACTAAATGATTTCTTAAAACAGCAGGGAATGCCGCTCTATGGCTGTCCTACTCCCAATGGCTATAAAAATACTCAAGAGGCTTGGCTCAATCCTGATAGTTTGACGCGACGAATTAACTATGCGACTAATTTAGCGAAGGGTAAGCTGCCGATATCTGCGTCAGCAACCACGGTTCCAAATTCACCATTGCCAATTCAAGCCGACTTATCAAGACTTATGCCAATTTCTGTAGTAGATCCGGTTAAATTAGCGGCTACTTTAGGTAATAATTTTTCGGTTCAAACTCAGCAATCGATCGCTGCTAGTAATCCAGATATTCAGGCTGCATTAATTCTTGGCAGTCCTGAATTTATGAGAAGGTAATCATATGAATCGTCGTCAATTTCTAATTCAATCTAGTCTCTTTGCTACATCATCTTTAATTAGTATCGGCACCCACGGTTGGGCAGCTTCGAGTATTGCAGCATCAGATCCCAATTCTCAGCGGTTAATTGTGGTGTTTTTGCGTGGGGCAATTGATGGACTCAGCGTAGTGGTTCCGTATCGTGAACCTTCATATTATCTCGATCGACCGACGATCGCGATTCCCCAACCAGGACAACCCAACGGCGCACTGGATCTCGACGGACAATTTGGCTTGCATCCAGCTTTAGCCCCACTCCTTCCCCTATGGCAACAAAAAAGCCTAGCCTTCGTTCATGCTTGCGGCTCAAATGATGAGACTCGATCGCATTTTGACGCTCAAGACTACCTTGAAAGTGGCACCCCAGGCGTAAAAAGCACCAAAGATGGTTGGATGAATCGACTGTTGAGCGTGATGTCTGACAAAAATCCGATTCAAGCTGTCAGCGTCGGCGCGACTACCCCGCGCATCCTATTGGGCAAGAGAGCCGTCGCGAACCTCGCGTCGGGGCGCAATGCAGGCAGTCGCCAGCAGATTGACAAGCCCCAAGTAGCCAGTGCATTCGATCGACTATACGGTAAGAACGATGCTCTCAGTCGCACCTACCGCGAAGCCAGACTCGCCCGCACTGAACTGCTCAAGGATCTTGAAGCTGAAATGAAAATGGCAAATAATGGGGCAATCTTACCTGTGGGATTCCCTGACGATGCCCAAAGATTGGCCCGACTAATGGCACGAGATCCGCGCATACAGGTATCTTTTCTCGCTGTAGGCGGCTGGGATACCCATATCAATCAAGGCGCGGCACAAGGGCAACTAGCCCGCAATCTAGGGCAATTAGGCAAGGGTTTAGTCGCGCTCCAGACTGGACTGGGTGATGTTTATCAAAATACCACGATCATCGTGATGTCGGAATTTGGGCGAACAGTGAAGGAGAATGGCAATGGCGGCACGGATCACGGACATGGAAATGTCATGTGGCTGCTCGGTGGTGGCATTAATGGCGGTAATGTGTATGGCAAGTGGGCTGGCTTGGAATCAACCCAGCGATATCAAGGGCGAGATCTAGCTGTAACAACAGATTTTCGTGATGTGCTAGGAACAGTATTGACGAAACGACTGGCTGTAAATCCTAGTAAACTGCAACAGATATTTCCCAAATATACTGGACAGGTTCTAAATTTTGCCTAGCAGAATCGACGTTGGGATTAGTAGATGATTAGATTATTATTGCGAACATTTAACTTCAAAAAGTCTCGAATCTTTTGAGCTTCCGCGTCAACAATTAAGATATCACCACAATAGTGTGGACTGGGTAGATCGATATCTTCACCACTATGTTGTTTGACTACAATAATATAATTACCACTGTCTCGCTTCTTTTCCGTTAGGATTGTTCTAATTGTCGAAAGATTGTATTCTTTAAAGATACGTTTCTTAAACAAAGGGAAGTATACTTCGGTTTGGAGTAAATGAGCATCTAAATCGAATATGGCAGTCTGATTATGGGTGTAAGCGATCGCACAAAAACACACGATTGCGTATGTGATAATCCCCAGGCTAGGATTATAGCTTGATTTGGATGGCGTTAATACTGCATACAAAATTCCGATCGCAATCCAGAAAGCCGTGGTTCCAGCAATTCCTGTGCAGATCTCTCGCAGCTTACCATCTTGTTTACATACCAGTTTTCGTTCGGAAGGTTGAGTTATTTCCACGATCGCACTTTCAGCTAATGTAAATCCTCAATTTTAATCTTCGAGGTTAGATAGATTGTGCCCAAATTAAACCTAGAAGTTTTAATTCTAGAGATCGAGGAGACTATGCTTGGGAATACTAAGCATAAATAGTATTCACAGCACAATCTTTAATATGCAAAAATATTCTATCAAAAACAAATTATTTGGTACTGTATTTATCGCCGTAATTCCTGGATTTTGGAGTATGCTAGCGATCGTCATGTACTGGGAAACAGTTAGTCTCAAATGTTCCCCCAATCCAGTCGAAGTCATCTGTAGAATCAGTGGCGAACCGAATCCTGGCGAAACGAGAATCATTGAAGTTCCAAAATCTCAACTAGCTAAAGTAGAAATAATTGATCGCCAGCGCAAGGGAACGTATCGGCTCGGACTGATGACAATCGATCGTCAAAAGATTCCTTTAACCCGAAATTATGGCGGCGATGCGACAGTTCAGCTAGAACAGCAGATCGATCGCATCTCGACCTTTATTGCCGATCCCAATGCCACCAATTTAGCAATCGAAACTAAGCGCAATTATCCAATATCAATCTGGATTATTAGCGCAGTTGTTTTTGGTTTTAGTGGTTGGTGTTTAAAGCGGCTGTGGATTGGTCACAAATAATTCAAAAGATATTGTCTGAACTATGATTAAGATGATTTAATGATCGACTTTGATTAATTGCGATCAGAAAATTATAGTCTATCTATTAATTAGATAAATTATAGTTCAGACGACAGAAATTAACTTACAGCACCATCACCCAAAATCGATTTAATTCCTTCCATCGTTGCGGGAACATTAGTAGGATCCATGAACAAGACCTTACTACTATTGCTCTTACCAATATTAGATCCCATTTCGAGATAACCTAATGCTAAAAGAATTTCGATCGATCTTTTAGATTCAGGATTCTCTTCAAGCTGCTTGCCAATAATCCCCGCTGAAGCTGCGATTCCTTGAGCTTTGAGGATTTGCTGTTGGCGTTCAGCTTCTGCACCTAGCAAAACTGATTTTTGCTGGGCTTCAGCGTCAAGTAGCAGCGCGTCTGCTCGACCTTTTGCCGCGTTTACCGCTGATTCCCGTTCACCTTCCGATGTCAAAATTGCTGCCCGTTTTTTTCGTTCGGCAGACATTTGCAGTTCCATCGCATCCATCACTGCTTTGGCTGGAATCAAATCTCTCAGCTCGACACGAGTAACTTTTACGCCCCAAGGATCGGTAGATTTATCTAGATCTTGCAATAGTAATTCATTGATTTGATTACGTGCAGTAAAAGTTTCATCTAATGAAAGCTGCCCCATTTCCGCCCGAATTTGGGTCAGTACTAAATTGACCATCGCTGACTGGAGATTTTCGACCCGATAGTAGGCTTTTTCCATGTCCAAAATTCGCCAGTAGACAACTGCATCCACCGTCACCGAGACGTTATCGCGGGTGATACATTGCTGGGGTGGAATATCGATGACTCTTTCTCTAATAGTTTGTTGAAACGAAACTCGTTCAATCATTGGAATCAAATAATTCAAGCCAGGTTGCAGCTTTTTACCTGTATATTTGCCCAATCTCTCAACTAGAGCTTCATCACCTTGATTAACAATTTTAACCCCTGATAATCCACCAAAACCCAGTACAGCAGCAATAATTAAAGCAAATGGATCCATAATATTATTATCTCTAAATCTTAATTTTCAATCTCGATCTCAGACTTAAACTCTTAAAGCCTAATCCCCAACAATCGCATTGGCATTACAATTAGGGTAGTTCCTTCCCGACTAACGACATGCAATTGCTCGTGAGGAACGATCGATTCTACCCCCTCAGCGCATTTTGCTCGCCAAGAGGCTCCTTCATATAGTACCCGCCCAGGTTGATTTGGCATCATTGCGGTCAATGCTTCTGCCTCTGTTGACTCTTGAATCTTCCGTGATGTGCGTTTTTTATTGATGTGATAGCCTAAAATTATTAAGCCACAGGAGACTAACATCCAAATCACTATTTGGACACCAATCCATGATGGTATTACTGCCGCAACTATGGCTACTAGCAAGGCACTTACCCCCATACAAACCGCTGTAAATGCGGTTGGCACTACCAGCTCGATCAGGCAGAGAAGGAAACCCACAATCGCCCACAATCCACTCGGACTAATTTCTACGCCACCGATCGTTATTTGACTGAGCCACAGCATAATTTATGATTGGATTACTATCGGATCGATCCTCTATCTCCACAATAACTAACAAAACCCAAAAATGACCACAATCATTACTTGATGTTCATTGCTGGGACTGAGACATTGTTGATGGTGGATAGTGGATAGTGGATAGTGGATAGTGCTTAGAGGTAATGTTACTTGAAATATTGGTTGATGAAGTCTGAGCCTGATGTGTATGGAATTGCCGATCTGGAACGCGATCGAACTACAATTTGGGACGGAGTGAGAAACTATCAAGCCCGAAACTTTCTCAAATCGATGGAAACTGGCGACTTAGCGTTCTTTTATCACTCCAATACCAAGCCACCAGGGATTGTGGGGCTGATGAAAATAATTGAATCACAAGTTATCGATCCAAGCCAGTTCGATCCCGATAGCGATTATTACGACCCAAAATCTACTCCAGCGGCTCCCCGTTGGCATACTGTCAAATTAGAATTTGTCAGTACATTCGATCGACAGATTGACCTCAATGAATTACGCGATCGATTTACGCCAGAGGAGTTGCTAGTTGTCAAGCAAGGCAATCGCCTATCCGTGATGCCCATCCTCGAAAATGTGGCTACCAGGATCCTCACTTCGGCTCCGCTCAGTGAGCGGAGTCGAACTGAAAACCTATAAATTAACTGGTAAATCCAAGCCCCAACCTCTGTAATTGGCATAATAACGCCCGCGACGAGGTGGGCAATCAATCGAATTGCACAGTTGACGGGCAAACTTTTTCTCAATCGCCCACGCCGACTTTTCTAAAGGATTATTTTCATAAGTTTGTCCCCCTTGAAAATAACCCTGAAAATAGCGTTTGCCAAACTTGCTAATCCCACCAGCCTGCTGACATTGCTGGCTGTGAGTCATTTCATGGGCGAGTAGGATCATGCTCTCAGTTTTGCCCTGTTTATACGGTGCCCGAATGTAGATCCGATCGCAATAAGTCTGAGCAGCCGAATTTACTTCACCAATGTGAGTTTCCTTGCCATCTTGCGACCATCGATCGAGTAACTTAGCCTGATAAACTATGATTACTCGATCGACCAAATCGCCAAACAGCGGCCGCAAATATCTCTTCTGAGCCTTGTCTAATGCTACTCCCTGAGCATTTCGCAATTCCATGATTTGAGCGGCAAATGGCAGCACTGTTGCCCCAGTTTCCCCCCAAGCCTGCGTCGAAGATGGTGGAGTTATTGCCGACAAATTTGGTATCTTCAGATTTTTGGGAATCAGATCTCCGCTAGCCAATCGATCTTGAAGTGAATGGGGAAACAGCAGTGCCACCGTAGCAACTGCTGTAATCAAAGCCAGAAAGCAAAATTGATAAAACTTATTCATGTTCGAGATCTTCGTTGGTGGTACTGCTGCGAGGAAGCATCAACACAAATTGAACAACAAGATTTTAGATCGAGATTCCTAAGATTTAGCCCAATTTGAACGATTGCCTCCGGCACGCTACACGATTGGTTATGGGATCTCGATCGCTCAACCCCAATCATAACCGCCACCTCCAGCGTTTGTGGGTTTGTCAGGATCGCTATTATGCAGCAAATCTTAGACAAATACTGCTCAGTGTGCAGCTAATATGGATAGAATTAGACTAAAGAATCTTTATATTTAGATTGCAGGACAAAATATTTTATGACACCCTCTCTCGCCAACTTCATGTACAGCATCCTTGCTGGTGGCCTAATTGTCGTCGTTCCCGCCACCATTTTCCTAGTTTTCATTAGCCAAAAAGATCGCATCGAACGTTCTGAGTAGTGCTCGACTCTTTAGACGATCTCGCTTTCCGCCAAAGACAATATTCAGCCTCAGTTGGTTGTTATGACCGATCTGAGGTTTTGTAGTGACAATACCTAGTTGCTCCTACAGATGGACGATCTGGATCTGTTGAGCCAAAATAGAGGTGTTAAAACTTTCACCGTACATGAAAGTTTTGAAGATGCTCGATTAGCACAAGTAATCACGAATGCTAAAATGTAAGAATAATCGCACAGCTTCTGGTTGTGTCGAACGTTTAATGTCCCAACGGTTTACACCGTTATGTTTTACACATTGAGGAAATCACCGTGATTGGCATTTCTGCGGCTGCACTATTTGGTCTAGTTTTGATTATTGCGTCTGTGAGCCTGTTTCTGACCAGCAAGTTCAAGCCGGACTTGTATCAAGAGTCTGACAACATTTATGCTGTCATTGGCATTGTCTGTGGTATTTTGCTGGTGGCTAGCTACGATTTAGGCGCAGCAATGGCCTTCCAGCAAATGCTGATGATTGGTTCTCTGATTACCATCATGTGGCAATTCATGCAGGTGCGTGCCGAAAATAAACGGCTCAAAGGCGGTAGTCGTACTACTGGTCGCGAAACCCCCTCACGATCGGGGTACAATGCCCGAATTGAAGATGAACCAGAATACGCGCCAGCAAAACGCCGCAATCGTCGCGAAGATAGATTTGACCGTAGTAGCAACGAACGAGAGGGTCGAGAGCAACTCTCTAGTCGTCGATCTGCGACTAGAGAGTTGCCAGAAGACAGATATGCAGAGACGGCATCCCGACGTTTCGCCGAGCCAGATCGCACCGAATTAAACTCCTCTGATCGTCGCCAAAATGACAGTTGGGACAGCAGTAACGACTGGAATGATGAGGAACCCGTTCAAGTCCGTCGCGCCCTGCCAGATGCCGATTTAGCCAGCCAGCAGGCAGAAAGTCGCCCCGCTAGAAGGAGACCCCAACGTCCCGAGCTAGAGAATCTCGATCGCAATCAAGATGATAATGATGACTACGGTTCAGCACCCCGCCGTCGTCGCCCTCGCCCCGATAGCCCAGACGATAGTAATCAACGAGTAGCCTCAGCAGCCTCAACTCGCCAACGCCCAGAGCGCAGCTCAAAAGAAGGCACAACTGCTAACTATGTAGACTACGAGCCAATCGATCCCCCTTCAGGTTTGCCCTCATCTGGCTCAGAACCGATCGTTTTTCCCGATCGATACTAAAGAAGACACCATACAATACGGTTCGGTTAGTGCAAAATCATTAATCTTGCCCTCACCCCCAACCCCTCTCCCAAGCTTGGGAGAGGGGAGCCGGAGCCAGAGGCGACGGCGGGGTGAGGGCGCACTAATCGAACCGTATTGAGACACCATAGAGAAGATCTGATTATCTCAGTCCCAACCAGGTGAATAAGTCCTGCCCTGTGACAAATTCTAAAAGCAACAACAAGACGAATCCCATCATGGCGAAACGACCATTAACTTGCTCGGCATAGACATTCCAGCCGAAACTAGGCTCTACGGAAGCAGGCTGAGTTTTTGAATCTGTCGGTGTTTTATTAGTCACGATTATCTCCGATATGCTTTGCCAGCGATATTTACTAGTAGCTTCTTCATAATTTAACTCGATCGTGCTGTCAAAGTCTCGATCAGTCAGAGGTAATCACCCACTCCAGCCTCAACGGTAGCTCTTAAATAATCTAACGTGAGTCCTAATTTATCCGCCCACTCATCGATATAGCTGTAATCTAAACTTTCTTGCTGAGTCTTCATGATACTCAAGACATCACGCCATTGTTTTTCTGATTGGCTACTCTTACCCCAGAGTAGTTTATTGATGATTACATCTTCTGGGGAAGCAAAATAGACATCTTTCCCTGCACTAATCGGGATAGTTTTGCGTCGAGATAGTTGAGTTCGAGCATATTCTGTAGAACTAGCAATCATCAAATCTACACGAGAAATAGTCTCTATTTGAGTCGCTTGAAAACTAAACATTCGCTGGGCAATAACATCATCTAATCCCGACACGTAAAAGCCTACTGTCTCCAGCATAGCAGCGATTTGAGGAAGATCGGTTAAATTGATCGCGAGTACCACATCTAAATCCTGAGTGGTGCGAGTTTCTCCATACGCTACTGCTGCGACTCCTCGCGTCACGTAATAATTAATATCATTAGCGATAAATAAATCGTGTAATTCAGCCGCCAATTGGATCGAGTCCTGAATCCAAGTCATCTCTGTACCTGTGGGGATATATTCCAAGGGACAATATTCTTGGAGCCATGCTTGAGCCAATCTTTGCCCTAATTCTGATCTAGAAAGCTGCGGAAATCTCTGGCGATGAGCATTGAGGGATAGTTGCCTTGCACTCCGCATTAGCGAAGCTGCTTGCATTAGCCGCCATGTGGGACTCCACCGCCGCAACAACTCAAATTGTAAGAGATCGGACTCGATCGAGCAATCTGTTGATTGAGTTCGATATCCAACTGGAGCTATGGGAAGAATGATTGGCGGCATGGGATAGCAATTGATTTGATAGCTTTATTTTACTGCTATCCCCAGCAGGTGATGAAACTACACTAAAGCCAGTGTTGGAGCTTCAGTTAACTTAATTTCACCAATTAAATTAGCACCAGATGACTCAAGTGCGGAAACATCTTCCAGCTCTAACTTAATCCGCCCATCTAGCTTTGATGATAGTGACTGCCATTGAATCGGGGCTAATTTACCTGTAATCACGATTTCTAGATGTTCGGTGATATCGATATCAGCACTCATCATCAGGTTCATCGCGACACTGGAGATTAGCATATTCGCAGCTTCTAAATCTTCAACATTACTGGTATCAATTAGTAATGTTGGTCGGTTAAAGTCCGAACTCTGAGCTAGATTATGACAAACATTCGCGATCTCTTCGCCCAATTCTTCCTCATCCTGTGACCAATCAGGGAAAATAATTAAATTATCTTCACCTAATTGAAGATGAGTTAAAGTTTGTTCGATTAAGACAGACTTAACAATATTACCCATTTTAGTCCAAGAGAATTGTTTTACCTGTTCCAATCCAGCGGCAATTAAAGCTGATCTGACTTGAGGTTTCTGGACTTCACACAAAGCATCCGCCATGCCATCGATGTCATCATCAAATACATAGATAGCAGCCTCGCCAGCAACTTCTGGAATTGAAGCATTAGGACAAGTGATCACTGGACAACCGGAAGCAAATGCTTCAACTATTGGCAATCCAAATCCTTCATATTTAGATGGATAAACAAGTGCAGTTGCCCCAGAATATGCAAGACTTAATTCAAAGTCATCCATTCGTAAGTAGTGTACATTACTGCCAAACGTATATTGTCGGTATTCTTCACTCATAACGTGACCACCAGTGACAATAATATCAAATCCTGATTTCGTTGGCAGTTGAGCAAATGCTTTTAGGAATAACTCAGTATTCTTGTAGCCGCCAGGAGAACCAATTACAAAATAAGGTTTGGTTATACCATATTTGGCACGAAACTCAGCTAGATTGGTAACACTCGCTGGTTTGAATACAGATTGAACACCGCAATGGGCAACGGTAACTGTATTGGCATCTACATCTGGATAGATTTCAATTAGATCTTTAGCTGTATGTTCTGAGATAGTTAGATAAGCCGAAGCATGTTCGATCGCACGTTGTTTTTCCTGCCACATCTGCTGACTGAGATCGAATCCCAATACTTCAGGAATCATGTCATATCCCATGAATACTGAAGGAGTTTCTAATGGTGTTGTGTAGTAAGTGGAGATAAATAAATCTGCACCTAGATCGTTACATACTTGCTGCAACATCAATCGATCGGCATCAGTCTGAGCATAATCATACGCAGGAATTTTGCAATAAGTAACCCCAGAGATTTGTGGTGCTGTATTTTCTCTATCTAAAACGACAATATTTTTAATAAAAGGTGTTTGTGCCCACTCTTCTAATAATGATTTCCAGGCGCGAGCAATTCCAGTCTGATAAAGTTGGAAAAATACACCATCAATGATAATTCTTGGTGCTGGTTGATTGATGTTGCGAACTTTTACAGCTATTTCATCCGGTTGCAGGAATCGCCACTGCTGGTTAGTTTGGTCTTTTTGGGCAATGGGAATAACGCCTTGTGATTCAGCAAGATTAACTTGGGTTCCATCACCAACCCAGACAAAGTAGTCTCGCAAGAAAACTGGAAACTTATTTATTTTTTGTAATTTTGACCACTGAGAGACAGCCTCTTCATAACCATAATATTGCTCTTTAAATCGTAATTGTTCAGTGGTGGCATAAGCAAAATGCTGAAAAACCAGCCCAGCTTGTTCGGTGTCTGCATGAAGGAAAGGATTCACTGATGCTAAGTTTTGATACTTATCATCTTCAACTTTTTCTACCAGCATTGGTGGTTCATGTGCTGCCCAGAATGCACCTGGCTTAAATTTCCAGGTGCGAAGCCAATCTTGATTGGGATTTTGAGCATAACAATTACGAGTGCTAATCATTAGTTTCTCGCCCACAAAATACCAGCACCAATAGAATGCTGCTGTTTTGTCAGGATTGTTGATAAATAGCTGTCGAGCGTTATTTAGTTGCTCTAATGTCCACAATTCATCAACGTCTACTTGCCACAATAAACATTCTGTTTGAATATTTGCTAGTGGTGCGTTTACCATTTCTCGTTTACCATCCCAGAAAACACCTGTTGGTTTACGGTAAATCGTGATATTGTCTGGATATAGTTGGGCTAATTGATCTAAGTATTCGCTTGTACCATCATTGCTCAGTCCATTACGATGAATTTCGTCACTAATGCTGCCACCAAATTGAACACTCCAACCAGTATCATGTTTTAAATCTGCTACCCCTTCAACAATATGCCAGTGCCAATTGCAAGTAAGTTGTCTAAAAATGTCAATGTGATAGGGGATATATGGTTGACCATTTAAAACTATGGTAAAAAAGTTGATTGGTAGTGCTGGAAAAGCAATATAGTTTTCATAAAAAGCATTAGAGCTACCCACCTCTTCACCAATTGCACCATCAGTTGTAATTCGATGACACTCGTACCCATACTTACGTAAAATATTGAAAGTGGCACTGGCTGTTCGATCTAATCCCTCTAACATTTTTTGAGATATTTCAAATTGAATATAGGAGATCTTTTTATTATTTAGTAGTTCGATTGCACCTTCTAAAGTATCACTCTCAGCTCCCTCAACATCAATCTTCAAGTAGTCAATTTTCTCGATGCCACGATCTTTGCAAAAAGAATCTAGAGTAATTCCCTCAACAGTTTCAGTTTTAACGATTGGAACATATTCACCAGAGCCATTGGGGTTGAGCATTTCTGGCCGACCAATACTATTCCAGACTGAAAAATCTTCTGGAAACTCATTAAAGACAATTGGTATATTGTCTGAGTAAGTTGCTTTTTGATGTGCTTGGACATTATGGCACTTAGACTGTTTTAATCTCTCATCTAGTTTTGCGAAGGTACTTGATGCTGGTTCAAAAGTGTGAACTATACCTGAACTGCCCACAAGTCTGCTGAGGATAATTGCATAATCACCAATATTTGCCCCTACATCAAAAACCATCATCCCTGACTTAACCAGTCTTTTTAGTAGTCTTCGCTCAGAAATTTCATGTGGAGCTAAATTGTCACCTGATTCACTTAATCGCTTAAATACAGAATAACCATTACGAACAGATGTATTCTGGCTAAGTAAAATATAATTCGGGTCTGCAAGTAATTGTTGATGGTTTGTATGATTCTTAAAAGTTGTAATGTCATCTAGCAAAATAAATTTACTGCCATAGACTTCTTTTAGTTCAGAAATACCAGTAAATTCTGAGCCATCAATTAAGACTAAATCAAAATCATCAATTTGGTTGTCTTGCTTTACTTGCCTGATTCCATTTGTAGATACTCCGGCACTTCGGACATATTCAATATCCTGTTGCAACCAGCCTAGTACCATTTCCAATGGAAATTTTTTTAAGTCATTTTCACTATTGTAATAGAAATCAGTTACTTCTGACTGATCTGGAAATTCTTCGATCGCAACAGAAGATACATTGTAACACTTGACGAATTTATCATTTTCATACCTCTTGCTCAATTCCGCAAATCTAGGTTTCGAGACTTCCATGCAAAACAATTGTGGCTGATTTACATTGTTTCGTAGCCCTGTGACAAAAGCTTCTGTACTGCCACCACCTGATGACGAACCAATTTCTAAAACTGTTTTAATATCTTCGCTTCTGGCAAGTTCTTGAATGATTGTATAAAAATCATCGTTTTTAATTTCGGGAGGGATTAAAAAATTAAGTTCGGAATTGATTGATTCATTATTCATTGTGATGCTTTTTTTGGGATGATATTAAATTTTAGACAGTGGTAATATCAGTAGCGCAAGTTCTGTCTAGCTAAAGCAACAGGATTACTGAATAGTCGTTAACCCTAAGATTTACTATCACCTGTTGGCTATTTAGATGACGCGGGTGGCTGCTGAGGTGCCGTTGGTTTTAGAGTACCCACTTTTTTGGTGTCTGTTACCTGTTTGTTCAATGCGGTGAGAAATTCTTTGTATTGCGTGTTGGTGGGATTGAGTTTGACGAGCTGTTCGAGGGCGGCTTTGGTGCCTGGAGCGTCACCTGTCCGCATCCGAATCTCGACTAAGCCACGTAGTGCAGTTTGATTATTTGGTTCTCGTTTTAAAACTGCGAGAAAACCTTTCTCTTCGGCTTTAAATTGGGCACTCTGAGATTGGGCGGGATTTTCGCTGGCGACGGGTTGGTTCAGTGAGCTGCCAAATAATCCGCTCAGTCCTGATACGCTCGAAATCAAGAAAGCCATGCCAGAGGCTAGTACAAAGGCTTTTGTTAGTTTATTTGTGGCCATGATTTATGTTACTCCTTGCGATCGTGTCTGACTGGGGCTATTTCTTTAAGTTACCAATTTTCGGCTATTAACTATCATTTTGAATCAAAGTTAGCAAATTTATGTCAGCATCTATCCAAATTTCAGCTTGGGACAGGTTGAGATCGAAATTAGCTCTGTCGCCTGCACTATTGGTGCAAGTTGGCTCTGTATTTGCGGCATTTGCCGCGATTATTTCAATCCAGGCACCTCAATTAGCAGCACTCAAACAGCAGAATAAAAATGTGGATAAGGTTTATCTACAGCAGCAAGAAGCCGATCTCAAGATTCAACTAGAGATTACTAAAAACATCCCAGCGTTTGGGTTTGATAATATGGTGGCTGACTGGCACTTCATTGATTTTATTCAGTACTTCGGGGACACAGATGTACGCGCCCAGGCTGGTTATGATGCAGCGATGGAATATTTTGAGGTGATGCTCGATCGAGATCCCCGTTTCCTCTATGCTTATTTTTATCTATCGAGTACGGGTTCGCTCTATGCTGGCAAACCAGAACAATCGGTGGAGCTGATGGATCGCGGGTTAAAGTCGCTAACGCCAAAGGTGCCCGATCGAGGATACTATATTTGGAGACTCAAGGCTGTAGATGAGTTACTATTTTTGGGCAAAATCCCTGATGCGCGACAGTCAATGCTCAATGCGGCTGACTGGGCTACTCAAGCTGCTACTCCAGAAGGTGAAAATGCGGCGAAACTTTCGCGGGGTACTGCCAACTATCTAGCCCGTAATCCCAACAGTAAACAGGCTCAGTTTGATGCCTGGAATATGGTGCTAAATGCTGCTGTAGACGATGTTGTGGTTAAGCGCGCGATCGCCGGAATTAGGTCCACTGGTGGTAAAGTGACAATTGGTTCCGACGGGAAATTTAAGATCGAAGCTCCAGCTAAAGATTAGGCTTTGGGCTTTAGGCTTTAGGTGAATAGTCGTTTAGAGATCGATAGTCCCACACTCCCCACACCTCCCACACCTCCCTATCTCTTCCACATGGATTTACTAGAATACCAAGCCAAAGAACTATTCCACGAGGTGGGCATCCCTGTGTTGCCATCTCAGCGGATCGATCGACCGACGGATCTCAAGGCGTTGCGGATTCCCTATCCGGTAGTATTAAAGTCACAGGTAAGTGTGGGCAATCGGGGCAAGGCTGGTGGGATTAGGTTTGTTGAGAATACCATTGATGCGATCGCGGCTGCTAGGACGATTTTCAATTTACCGATTTCGGGTGAATATCCGCAGGTACTTTTAGCTGAGGCTAAATATAATACTAGTCAGGAATTTTATCTGGCAATTGTGATCGATAGACTGGCTTGTCGTCCAGTATTGCTGGGTTCCAGCGATGGGGGAATGAATATTAATGCTATTCTCGATCGAATCCAGCAGGTAGTCGTCTATGAGGAGTTTTCGCCATTTTATGCGCGGCGACTGGCTCTGAAAATGGGACTTAAGGGCGATTTGATGCTGGCGGTGAGTGAGATTATCGAGAAGATGTATCTACTGATGCAGGCGCAGGACTTGGATTTGGTCGAAATCAATCCGGTGGGGGTCGATCGCAATGGTGCGGTGATGGCATTGGATGGCAAAATTAGTGTTAATCGTCATGCTGTGGGCAGACATCCCAATCTTCAGCAGTGGCGAGTTGTGGATCATGTCCGCAATCGACTGGGGATGCTATCGCCGCTATTTACCGATGTGGGGAATATTAGTATTCTCTGTAGTGGCAATGGTTTGGCTCTGGCGATGCTCGATGGCATCGCTCAAGGTGGGGGTCAGGTGGCGCAATGTATTGTCGTCGATCCCGCTTGTGGTGAAGAAGTACAGCTTGCACTCGATCGTCTCGGAATTTACAATCGAGATCGGAGTGGTTCAAGTACGATGGATGTGCTGCTGGTTAATTTGGTCGGGAGTGAGATCGAACGGTTTCAACAAATGATCCAATATCTGCCCCATTCTCAAAATCTCACGATCATTTGGCGAGTATTGGAACCAGATCGAGATAGACTAGCCGGACTACTCCCATTATCAATTAAACTCGTCACCAATTTCGATCGCGCGATCGCCCAAACGTTGGCAATTGCGAAGGAGTAGGCTTGAGGATTTAGACTACATATCGACGGTTTTTAAAAATGAATGGCATTCAAATGGCTAGATTGCGTGTACCAGCTATCAATTATCAACTATCAACTATCAACTAAATGTCCATCGATCTTCAACTAGATAGCCAGATATTAATTCAAGGAGTAGACAATTCCCTGACACTCGCTGCGATTAGTCGAATGCAGGCGTATGGGACTAAAATTGTCGGGATGACGATCGCTGGAAAGGGTGGACAACAGTTGGGCGATCTGCCGATATTTGACCTGGTAGAACAGGCACAGACAGCCTTGGGATCGATCGATACTAGTTTGATCTTTGTACCTGCTTATGATGTGTTGGATGCTGCGCTAGAAGCAATTGCCGCAGGTATTCCTCAGCTAGTAATTGTGACTAGGGGAGTGCCACCACTGGATATGATTCGGTTATTGCGACATGCAAGCGTTACTAATACGTTGATTCTCGGTTCTGGCAGCGCGGGTGTGATTATACCCGATCGATTATTACTCGGTATTTATCAACCTCAATTATTTAGTCCTGGCAAAGTGGCAATTATCAGTCGCAATCAGAGTTTAACAGCCGAAATTGCTAGTGAATTGAATCAGGCAAATTTAGGACAATCGATCGTGATCCATATTGGCAGCGATCCCCTGGTTGGCTCCTCCTGTCGGCTGTGGCTGGAATGGCTCCAATCAGACCCCCTAACGGAATCGATCGTCCTTGTCGGCGATATTTGCTGGGATTCAGAGGCAGCTACAGCAGCTTATCTACTGGTGCAACAGGGAAAACCTGTGGTTGCTTATTTAGCGGGAATTCATGCCAGTACACCACATCCCCTGACTGATGCGGCGATCGTTTTGAGTCATACTTTATCCAAGCCGATTCATCACGCCGATACGATTCAACAGCGGATCGAGACTTATAAGCGGGCAAAAATTCCAGTGGCGAAGAAAATCGGGCAGATTCCCCACTTGTTAAAAAAATTAGGAAGTAAGCCGTAGGGTGTGTTATGGCGGAGCCTAACGCACCATCTGATGGTTGTTGTGGATTCTGGAGTTAACAGAGCGAAAGCTTAGATTTGAAAATGACTAATTTCGTCCAAGCTGTCGAAGAGAATGGATTTGCGATCATCGATCCATATCTTGATTTAGGCTTGGTAGATTTGTTAATTCGATCGATTGCCGATCTCAATCTTAATCCAAGTCGAGCAGGCACGAGAAACTTATTGGAGTTATCTCCCTGCATTCAAAAATTGGCACAGAGTCTGGAAATCCGTACTCTTGCCGAACCAATTTTAGGTGATACAGCGCGAGTCGTCAGAGGGATATTTTTCGACAAACAACCTGGTGCGAATTGGAAAGTTCCTTGGCATCAAGATCGAACTATTGCTGTCAAAAATCGCGTAGAGTTGCTAGATTATCATCCTTGGTCAGTCAAAGGTGGAATGCTCCACGTTCAGCCACCTACAGCTATTTTAGAGCAAATGCTGACAATGAGAATTCATCTCGATCGAACTGATGAGTCCAATGGAGCTTTGAAAGTAATTCCAGGTTCTCACGCTTACGGTAAATTGACGGATATCGAGATCGATAAATGGAAGCAGACAGATCTAGGTATTTCTTGCAATTGCTCACCTGGTGGAGTTCTGCTGATGCGTCCATTATTGTTACACGCTTCATCGATGGCAACTATTCCGAGTCATCGCCGCGTGATTCATCTTGAATATGCTAATGCTCGATTGCCATCAGGATTGGAATGGTATTCCTAATGTCGATTATGGTGCGTTAGGCTTGCGCCGTAACACACCCTACGTTTAATGCTTACAGATGTACGGAAATCCCGAAATGCTGCAAGTCACCATCCGACATACAATGCAGGTAACTCTACATCACAGCGATCGATAACCCTATGACAGTGCTAGAACAAGGTAACATTACCATCCATACCGAGAATATCTTTCCGATCATTAAGAAATCTCTGTACACAGATCATGAAATCTTCTTGCGGGAGCTGATCTCCAACGCGGTTGATGCCATTGGTAAGTTGAAAATGGTGTCCTTCGCTGGTGAATTTAGCGGTGAGATTGGTGAAGCTGCGATTAGTATTGCGATCGACAAGGAGAAGAAAACTCTCTCAATCACCGATAATGGGATTGGGATGAGTGTCGATGAAGTCAAAAAATATATTAATCAAGTTGCTTTTTCGAGTGCGGAAGAGTTTATCGAAAAATACCAGAAAGATAGCGATCAACAAATTATTGGTCACTTTGGTTTAGGCTTCTATTCCTCGTTTATGGTTGCCAGTTTAGTCGAAATCGATACCCTCTCTTGTCGAGATGGATCGACTCCAGTACACTGGTCTTGTGATGGTTCGCCCAGTTTTGAGATTAGCGAATCCAGCCGGACAGAACGCGGTACGACGATTACGATGACGCTCCAAGATGAGGAAGTCGAATATCTCGCACCAGAACGGATTAAGCAATTGGTGAAGACTTATTGTGACTTTATGCCTGTGGCGATTTCGCTCGACGGTGAAGTTATTAATAAGCAGAAAGCACCTTGGAAAGAATCACCGCAGAATTTAACTAAGGAAGATTATCTCGAATTTTATCGTTACTTATATCCGTTTGAAGAAGATCCATTGCTGTGGGTACATCTAAATACTGATTATCCGTTTGCTCTGAATGGAATTCTGTACTTCCCGAAATTACGTCCAGACTTGGATCTGACTAAAGGACAAGCGAAACTATTTTGCAATCAGGTATTTGTGAGCGATCGCTGTGATGAAGTGATTCCCAAATTTCTGCTACCATTGCGGGGGGTAATCGATAGTACCGATATTCCGCTGAATGTATCTCGGAGTGCCCTAACTAGCGATCGAACTGTCCGCCGGATCTCTGATTATATCTCCAAAAAGGTCGGCGACAGACTCAAGGAACTCTATCATGACGATCGAGCAGCCTATACAAATGGCTGGGAAGATCTCAGCACTTTTATCAAGTTTGGCTGTTTGAATGACGATAAATTCAAGAAGCAAATTGAAGATATTATTATTTATCGCACCACTTTTGTTAACACAGTAGTTACGCCTGAAGTTGTGGTTGAGGGTGAAGAAGATGCGTGGCAATCTACCGCGCCAAGTTTACCATATACAACTCTAACTGAATATCTCGATCGCAACAAAGAGCGTCATACTAAAGCTGCTCCAGAGCCAGCCGAAGGTGAAGCCGCAGCAGAACCCACCTACGAAAAACGGGTGTTCTATGCCACAGATGAAGCGAGTCAGTCCCCTTATATTCAACTCCACAAGAGCCAAGGGTTAGAAGTGATGTTCCTCGATTCCTTTATCGATACCCACTTCGTTAGTTTCCTAGAACAAGAACACAGCGATGTGAAATTCTCGCGGGTAGATGCAGAACTAGACAGTAGCTTGATTAAGTCCGATGATACCCCTGAAATCATCGATCCGACTACTAATAAAACTCGCAGCGAACAGATTAAAGAAATATTCATAACTGCGATTTCTAAACCTAAAGTCACGATTCGGACAGAATCACTTAAAGGTGATAATGCTCAGTCTACCCCACCTGCAATGGTATTGTTGCCGGAATCTACTCGCCGGATGCGCGAAATGATGGCGATGATGCAGCAGCAAGTAGCTGAATTTCCAGAGGATCATGTGTTGGTAGTTAATACTGCTCATCCACTGATTCAGAATTTAGCAAATATCGGCGGATCGATTATTCAAACTGAGGGAACTTCCCCAAATCAGGAATTAGTAAATCTTGTCTGTCAGCACATTTACGATCTAGCTTTAATGGCTCAGAAGGGGATTAATGCTGATGGGATGAATACATTTGTGGAACGCTCTAATCAGGTGTTGACTAAGTTAACCGAAAGATAGGTTAAATAGTTGATAGTTGCTGATTTAAGGTACAGTTTGCCCTCACCCCGCCAGATCCTTCGGCTCTGGCTCCCCTCTCCCAAATTTGGGAGCGGCGTTTTTATTCGGGGGTTTCCCCCGAATAAAAAAACGACAAGACAGAGGGGTTGGGGGTGAGGGCAAAATCTACGCTTCATACATCAATTCAGCAACTATTTACTCTTCGGCTCGAACACCTGTAAAGTACTCAGGTGCATTGCCCTCAATCCATTTGATATTGCAGCCAATGCTGGGGCGTTGACTGGGATCTACTTCTTTGCCTGCGAGGAGTGATTCGATCGCATAGCGCAGATCTTGTCCGGTAACTGGTTTACCATTGGAGGGACGGCTATCATCTAGTTGTCCCCGATAGGCTAAATGTCGCCCGGCATCGAATAAAAAGAAATCTGGCGTACAGGCAGCCGTATAAGTTTTCGCAACAGCCTGACTAAGATCGCAGCAGAGGGGGAAATTAAAGCCTTCCGCATGGGCTAAAGCTTGTAAATGCTCTGGAGCATCATCGGGATATTTTTCAATGTCGTTGGGGCTAATTCCGACGATGCCCAAACCTTGGCTCGCGTAGTCTTTGCCGATTTGCGCTAGTTGAGTCTGAACGTGTTTGACAAAGGGACAGTGAACGGAAATAAACATCACTAGCAATGCTGATTTGCCAGTGAAAGTATCTAGGGAAATCGCGTCTCCACTGACAACATCAGTCAGATTAAAAGCTGGCGCGCTCACGCCCAAAGGTAGCATTGTCGATGCGGTTCTTACCATGAAGTTAGATTTTAGATTTTAGGTGTTAGGCTTTAGCAGCAATTCCAAATTCAAAATATTTTGCCCAACATCACCAACAGTCGATGGCTGCTGGTGATGTTGGGCGGGTTTGTTTGACATTTATGGTTGCAAATCTGGACTGACTAGCATAAACCCTCCCCTACAGCATATCACTGTCGATCGAATGGGTTTGAATCTAAAATTACAGCTAGAACCTAAAGCCTAAAAGCCTAATTCCTAATACTTACCTTCGTATAGACAGGAATCAACGATTGGAGTAGTCCATTGGCGGCTTTCCCATATTCCTCAATCTCGACGAGCTGCTCGACAGCATAAGTCATCCCTTCTTCAAGATCTGGAACTGATGGATAATTTTTTAAGACTTCCAGAATCAAATCGTCGAGCTGATAATCTCGCATCAGCGTAACTGATTGGCTGCTGAAGTTAAAATCAGGCTTGAGCATTAGCAGCAGAATAATCTTAGCACGCAGCGGATTGGCACTGCTCATCACGTTTTGGCGCAAGATAAAGGGGTCGTATTCAGGTATGATGTGTCGATCGTCTTGAACTTCAGCTTGTTCGTACTGACCATCTTCACATAGGTCGGGCGCACAGTAGGTTTCGTAAGCAGATTCATCTACATCATCATACACACTAGGCACCTGAGCTTCAAATTGCTGAGTGGGCAGTGGCTCATAGTTGCGTTGTAGCGATGAGGGCACACCCATGTCAGTTAGTTGTGTCGGCTCTGGCGCGTAAGCCCGTTGAAATGCAGAAGGAACAGATCCCACAGCAGAATTGGTAGGTTCGGGTTGAGATATTCTAGCTGATGGCGTTGGTGCTGTCTCGACTGGGGGTGAAGCTGGCTTGGATTTATTGCCATGTTCTCGATCGAATTCAGGATATAGTTGTCCAATTGCTAGGTAAATTACTTTGGCTACAGCAATATATTGCTTGGGTTTATTGACTGTCCCAATCAAATTTTGTAACAACGTCCTTAATAATTCAAGCGTGTTGTTCTCGCGAATGATTTGCTCAATTAAATATTGAAAATTAATTGAGTTTAAGTATTCTGTATCCTTTTCCCACCGACCAGTGCATAAGCAATACAGCATTTTTTTGATGCGAACTGCTTCCTGATGTTTATCTAGGTAGTTAACGACTTGTTGAAGTAAGTTCGGGTCATTAATCCTCATGAAGTTAACCAACTTTTATCTAAATTATTAGTCAAGCAGACGCTGCTTGCGCGTAGTCAGAAATGCTGTGCCTTATCAAGGTAAAGATACTCGAACAATTATTGTTCGAGCAATATCGCTCTCTCCAACTCTCTCTAGTGTTCCCACCAAAGCTGCGTCGCTAACTAAACTAGATTAAGTTCAGGCTTTTATTTTGGTTACTTTAGCTAGATTACCTCGATCGATTCTGACATCCAAGGCACTATCTTCACCACCGCTGAGGGAACGAATTACTTCGCCCAGTACCAATGGTTCGGAGACTCCAGGTGCAGGATGAATCACTGCCCGCGCGCGAACTTTGAGTTGTTTATCAGCCGAACCAGAGCGACCATATGAGTATAAGTCGGCAGCGGCTTGACGGAGCGTGGCATCCAGCCCAGCTTCGGTCACAGGTGCTGCTACGACAATTGTAGCTCGATCGCTACCGTTGTCATAAATCAAGGAATAATGCAGTGCGTCAGGGACGTTGGAGTGAACGATGGGGACTAAGCTCAAGGCAAATAAACCAGCCGTGAGTACGCCCATAAATCCTGTCGCACCAACCAATCGGTACTTGAATGACCATTTCAGGGCTAGTGCCAAGATTGTCACGACGGCAAAGGCGATGGTGCCAATTCCTGACCATTGGAAGTATTGAGCAAATTCGGCGGTTGAAATCATGGAATTGGTGGATAGTGGATAGTGGATGGTGAATGGTAGGGTGTGTTACTGCGGAACATAACGCACCAAATATTTTGTTAAGTGTGTTGGGTTGTCTCCTGACGGAGAGGCTATTGCTAGGGCAAACGCTCCGCTACCGCCAACATTCTTCAACCCAACCTACAGATCTTGACCAATCGATTGCTGTTGGTGGGGTTGGGCAGGTTTGTTTTATACTTGATTATCCAGATCGAGATGTAGTTGCATAAAGCGGCGTTTTTATGCGGGGGAAACCCCCTCATAAAAAAACGACAAGACACCTGCCCCTACGACGTGTCTGAACAGGTTTGAATTAATTGCTATTACTCAGATTCATTACTGATAAAATCGGCGATTTTAGCGTCTCCGGTCATTTGGAGAGCGGCTTTCATCGTGTGCCAGCCGAGGTTGGCGCATTTGATCCGCACGGGAAATTGCGCGACTCCTTTCATTACGTTGAGTTTGCGCTGCTCGGTGGGAAATTCGGTTTCCCCCTTCATCATCCCCTGGAAAATCTTCACCAATTCTAGGGCTTCATCGATCGTTTTACCAGCAATTGCCCCCGCCATGAGATCGACAGAAGCCATCGCAATCGCGCATCCTTCGCCTTCAAACTGGACATCAGCAATTCGTTCGCCGCTGGGATCTAGCTGTAATGTTAATTCGATCGTATCACCGCAGGAGGGATTGTGACCTTTCTGATATCGATCGACTGGAGTAGTTGTGCCGCGATGTTTGGGTTTCTTGTAGTGTTCGAGGATGACCTGTTGGTACAGATCCCGTAAATTAGTCGTATTCATAGCAATTTAGAACAGATCGATCGATAACCAGATCCTTATTATGGTCGATCGACACTGTAGTCGCTAGTTTCTGTGATTTAAGCACAAACAAAAAAAGTGTGTGAGTTATTTGATTACTCACACACTCCCTTCCTAACGGCTAAAGACTACCTCAAGATATTAAACAGACCACCAAACGGTGTGAGAATCGTGCTGAAGCCGTCTCCGACACGAGTTAGGTTATTCCGACCGATGACGATCGTATCGTTGTTTTGGAGGCGAGGATTGCTGTCAGGATCGATGCCTCTGGCAAAGTTAAGCTTGATCATCCGTTTCGTGACAGTCCCATTGGGATTGAGTCGGATGAAGTCTACTTCATTTTTATTTGCACGAACGGGATTGAAACCACCTGCAACCAGGATCGCTTGATTGAGAGTGGTATTAGAAGACACTTCAATTGTGCTAACTCGTTGATTTGGGCCATTGCCTGTTTCACCGAGAACATTGACTTTGATCGTTGCTGGCGAGAAGGTTGAAGAGGCGACTAGCTCTACATCCTGAGGACTAGCAGCTAGAGCGACTGGAATGATGATTCGATCGCCTTCTTGCAAGATGATATCCTGACTACTATCGCCCTGCTGAAGTAGTTTGAATAAGTTAATCGCAATTTTTTGTTCACCACTGCGCGTCATCCGAATCAATTGGATTTGGCTGATATTAGCGGTGGGTTTAATGCCTGCGGCAGCTTGAATTGCGTTGGTGACAGTGGGCAGAGCTACAGTTCCAGTGAGCTGGGTGTTGTTGTTGGTGTTGTTACTTTCACCTTTGACGGTATAGGTACCTGGACGATTTACTTCGCCGACGACGACTACTTTGGGGGGACTAATTGCCTGTGGACCAAGGTTAGAAGCGGCAACTAGAGCACTACTTGCATTGTTTATTTCTGTTGCTGTGGGCAGTAAGATTGTGTCACCATCTTGAAGGATGATGTCTTGACCAAAATCACCGGATTGGAGCAGACTCATCAAATTGATTGGCACTGTCTGTCCTGCGCCAGTCCGAGTATTGCGGCGGACTTTGATCCGACTCAAATCGGCGGAAGCCGTACTACCGCCAGCGATTTTGATCGCTTCGGTGAGAGTTGGTGGCGTGACTCGGCCCGCAAGACCAGGGGCTGTTGTAGCACCAGCTTCTCCTCTGAGAGTGTAAGTCCCTGGCTTACCCACTTCGCCCAAAATAGCTACTTTAACTGTGGCATCCTGATTTGCCAGGTTGGAGCCGGATAGTCTGAGCCTATCCTCAGGACTAACTGATTCCGAACGGGCAATGTAGATTGTGTCGCCATCGCGCAGGCTGACTTCTTGAGTAGTGTTTCCCCGTTGGAGCACGTCAAATAGGTTGACGTTGATGATTCTACCTGTAGCGGCTCGACGGACTTGGACTTGGCGAAGGTTAGCCGTTTGAGTCGTACCACCAGCTAGTTGAATTGCTTGGCTGATACTGGGAAATTTACGATTTTCGAGTGTAAATGGAATGGTGTAGGAACCAGCGCGAGTGACTTCTCCGGCAATGGCGAATTGGACGGGACGAGGAGCTAGAACGCTAATTGTCACAATCGGACGTTTGACGTAGCGGGAGAAATAAGATGTGAGTAGTGCCGAGGCTTTTTGAATCGTCAATCCTTGAACAGGAATTGCTCCAATTACTGGGAGGTTGATGGCACCATCACCCAATACAAAGAATTCGCCACTATATTCTGGGACGTTGAAGATATCAACCCGCAGTCTATCACTGGGACCAAGGGTATAAGAGTCTGCAAAATTATTATTGTTTACAGGCGCGGCTATTCTCGCTGGAGCTTTGGGCTGATTAGCCTTGGCTGGCTTTGCAGCGGGCTTTGCTTTATTGGGCGCAGCTTGAGCTAGAGTTTTGGGCTTACTGGTCTTGGCTGGATCTGCGACACTAATTGACTGAAAATTGACGACTGTGATTACTGGCACTAAACCCAGGACTAGACTTTTGTAGATGTAAGTCCGCAAACTAGCATTGTTCATAAAAGATTTGTATATTATTCGCGATCGGGTTGACGTTTCATAACCTAGTTTAAGGCTTAGACCTGGGTTTTACCCTCAGTGTTTTATCGTACATTTCGAGGATTCCATACCTAAAAAATCTGATTTGATTAAGTTTTAGGCGGAATACATGATGTGATGATGTTGACTGTGGAATATACCTAATCAGTTTGTGCCAAATAACTAGTAACTGTGACGGGTAGATTGCTGTTATTAATTGAATGCGACTTAACGTACTGTTTATAGACGGTTCGGAGTGGTTTAATGTTCCCTAGATAGCCTACACCCAATCTTGAGCCAATTGACACCAGTTCTACTTAATTATTCCCCAACTACTCACAAAATGTCGCTACCGATTGACAAAGGTTAACCCTAGCTATTTGTGATCTCAATCATCAACATGAAGTGATCTTCCTCATCATCGCCTTTGCCCAAAGACGATCGGGAAGTGTTAAGTTAGTAAACAGGCGAGTTATGGAAAAAAGTTAATGTTGCCAACTACAAAAAAAGTCGTCGTTGGACTCTCTGGTGGGGTAGACAGTTCTGTTGCCGCTGCCATCCTCTGTGAGCAAGGTTATGATGTCCTGGGCTTAACGCTATGGTTGATGCGGGGTAAGGGTCAGTGCTGTTCGGAAGGGATGGTTGATGCTGCCAAGATCTGTGAGCAGTTGGGAATTACCCATGAGATCGTCGATAGTCGCGATACTTTCGAGCAATATATTATTGATTATTTAGTGGCGGGTTATGAAGCGGGGATTACGCCATTACCCTGCTCTCAGTGCAATAAGGCAGTGAAATTTGGGCCAATGGTCAAGTATGCTCAAGAGGTATTAAAGGCTGACTATATTGCCACTGGGCACTATGGGCGAATTACCTACGATGATAATTTACAGCGGTATCAATTGCGACGGGCGATCGACAGATCCAAGGATCAAACTTACTTTCTCTACGACTTAGAGCAACATATTTTGGCGGCGACGCTTTTTCCATTAGGTGATACGCTCAAAACTCAGACACGAGAGATTGCAGCGGGACTGAATTTATCAACTGCTGATAAACCCGAAAGTCAGGATCTGTGTCTAGTTGAAAAACATGGTTCGATGAAAACTTTTCTCGACCAATATATCAACGAACGTCCAGGGGAAATTGTCAATACTCAAGGCGCAGTATTAGGTCAACATCTCGGTATCCATCATTACACGATCGGTCAACGTCGCGGCATTGGCATCGCTGCACCCGAACCGCTCTATGTGGTTGCTCTTCATGCAGGCAAAAATCAGGTCGTGGTCGGATCCCGCGAGGAAACTCATGGATTAGAGTGTACAGTCGATCGAGTAAACTGGGTCTCTATCCCGCAACCAACCACGCCAATTCGCGCTGAGGTGCAGATTCGCTATCGTTCGGAAGCCGTGCCTGTGAGTGTCATTCCATTGGTCGGAAATAAGATTAAATTGGTCTTTGACGAACCCCAATTTGGCATCACGCCAGGACAAGCGGCTGTCTGGTACGACGGTGATATTGTCTTAGGTGGCGGCATTATCGATCCGATCATTTAGGCATCAAGACCTTTTCACCCCGATCCACAGTAGGATATTTATGGCTAGATGGGATCCAAGCAGATTTTTAACCACCGTTGGCTACTTTGGGGCAATTCCCATTTTGAGTGATGTCCAACGGTGGCTGACAGGTGAATCGAAGGATAAATCGAGCACTGATGGAGGGAAAGCTTTGGGTTTAGTGTTGGTGATTGGGGCAATTGGTGAAATTGGTCAATTGGTGGTTGGACAATTACTCAAAAGTGGCTATCGAGTCAGAGCAGCAGTTTCAGATTTGAGCTTGACACCATTTAGTGTGCCTCCAAATGTTGAATATGTCCAGGTTGATTCTAGCAGCTTGAATTTGTCAGCTCAAGTTATGGCTGGAGTTCGATCGACTATTATTTGTCCCTTATCACCAGTAGTTTTAGATAATTTAGCGACGGCTATAAGTACTTATTTAGCCCCAAGTACTCAATTAGGGTTGTTTGATTTCACCCAGCCAGATGTCAATCTTCAGGCAACATGGGGAGCTGTAGATGATGTGGTAATGGGCGGTGTGAGCGAGAGCGGAATTCGTTTGGCTGATGGTTACGCGCTATTTAGTGGCAATGTTTCTACAGACAATTCTGGTGGTTTTGCTTCGGTGCGGACTCGCAATTTCGAGCCTAGTTTCAATCTAAGTAACTATCGGGGGATTGAACTACGAGTCAAGGGTGATGGACAAAGATATAAGCTATTCCTTCGGACTGAAACAAGATGGGATGGGGTTGGTTATGCTTATTCCTTTGATACTATTGCCGATGAATGGATTACTATTCAGGTGCCATTTCAGGCGTTAGTGCCAATCTTTAGAGCCAAAACTGTTAGTGATGCACCGCTCGACACTACTCAAATTTGTTCGTTGCAATTAATGCTGAGTAAGTTTGAATATGATAAAGCCTTGAATCCTCGCTTTACACCAGGTTTATTCTCGCTCCAAGTCGAATCAATTTCGGCTTATGGCGGACAGAAGTTACCTCAATTGGTGGTGATTAATTCGCTCCCAATCCCAGTTGATTTAATGTCCAATCTTCAGGCGACAAATCTACCATATTCGATCGTTCAAGCTGGTAATCTAGATCCTCAAATGGTGGCAATGATTGCAGTTAAATCACTCAGCCAGCCAGAAGCTGTCGGACAGATCTTCGGACACTGAAACAATATCAGAGGATTTGCGTCCGAGATTGATGAGCCGCTCGTGATTGTTTCGATCGACTTTTGAAGGTTGAGACAATCACAAGCAGAGTACAATCGATCGGCGAACTAGCAATAGTCACCTAATTCACACCAGCGGGATGTAGATACCATGAAACCAAGCAGCATTAATTCTGGCATCATCGCCGCATTGTGTGCGACTAGCCTCACCGTCGGGATTGGATTGCCAGGGATGACAGTTACTCCACCCGCTAAGGCTACTCCGGCGACTAAAATTATCCCACTACCCAAAGTCACTCCAGCCAAGCCAGTTGCTCCGGTAAATACACCGATTTCCACTCCACCAGCCGTAAGAACTTCTAATATCATCCCCCTGGTTGCTGTACCAGCCTTGAATCCAACCACACTCAAAAGCTTCATCGATCTCTATGGAGAGGTATTAGCGGTCAAATTTACTCCCAATCAAGCGCAAAGAATTCAGCAGCGGCTGAGTAGAGATTGGATGACGAATCTAGGACTGCGGAATACTGTTGCCAAAATGATGGCGATGGAATCCCAAATCTTGCGTGGCACTCCAACCGAGCGGAGTCAGATCCAAACTACACTAGTCGGAAATTTGCGTCAACAGGTACTCGATGGCGATCGAGACGCGCTATGGCTGGTATCGTTTTATGATGCGTCGCCCAAAAATTGGCTAGCACCAGGCAAACCACCTCTCACCCAGATGACTACTGATATCACGGCGGATGCTCTGTGCTTTATGGTCAATGAAGTGATGGGTAAATCAGTGGCGACAAATGATAATAGACTGAAGAGTGCGATCGCTAGTAAACTCACGGCTGAATATGCAAATATCCCGCTCAATGTTAAACAGGAACTAGCTAGATTGCCAACAAGCTGGCTGACATTCAAAACTAGTGAATGGGCACAGCGCGGTGATGATTTCCGCGAACAAATGCGGATTCACTGGGGTCAAAATCTCGAAGCTTACATACCTGAACTAAAAGCGATTAGCAAACTCAGACGAGATCGATTAGCCTCGCTCAAGTCCGATCCTAACATCCAGTGGAATCGCATGAACGCAATCCAACGTCAAGGTGCGTTGCAAAAATCCGAACTAGATTTCCAAAATAATCTGCGGACTCTAGCTCAAGTCAAAACCGTTCAGGTTAGTAACTATGTTAACGCGATGGAAGTCGCTAGTTCGATCGGTAATTCACCAACTCGTTATCCCTTGAGATTGAAAATAAAATAAGTAGAATACCACAAAACAATATATCAACTCGTAGGGTGTGTTATCGCGGAGCGTAACGCACCATCCTATTAATCAAATTGTATGTGTTGCTAGCTACTATGGTGACAAATTTACAATTGGGATCGATCCTGTTTCCAATTTGCCAATAAATATCTAATTTTCCAGCTAATTATCATCTCTTATTTTGGTGCGTTACGCTAACGCGGTAACACACCCTACAAATTTAATTAATTCAAATGCGTATTCTTGTCACAGGTGCTAGTGGTTGCGTCGGTCATTATGTTAGTGAGACACTAATTCAAAATACTGAGCACGAACTATTTTTACTCGTCCGCAATCCTGCCAAACTAACTGTAGATATCACGGCACGTCCTGGAATTCATGTCATCACCGCAGACATGATGCAGATCGAACAACAGGCTGAATTACTCAAAACTATTAATGTCGCAGTGCTCACCGCCGCAGGTTGGGGTGGGCAAGAAGCATTTGATATCAACTACACCAAGACTCATATCTTATTTGATTTACTCGATCCCAATGTGTGTGAGCAAGTGATCTATTTTTCGACAGCTAGTGTCCTCGATCGAGATGGTAAGTTACTAGCAGAAGCAGGTAAAATTGGGACAGATTATATCATGTCCAAACATCAGTGTTTAGACAAACTCACTAAAGCGGCAACGGATAAATCGAGTGATATCGCGGCGAAAATTACCACAGTTTTTCCAACACTAGTACTTGGCGGTGATGAGAAGAAACCTTATTCATTCCTCTCGGCTGACTTACCCAGCGTCACCAAATATGTGGGGTTATTGCAGTTTTTTACTGCTGATATGAGCTTTAATTTTATCCATGCCAAAGATATTGCTGAAGTAATTAGACATCTGATTGCTCATCCCGAAGTTGCGGATAAATTCAATCGCCGTGTAATTATGGGCAATCAAGTGATTAGCGGTGATGAGGGTATCAAAGAGATTTGTGGTTATTTTGGTAAAAAAAGCTTGTTTCAGATTAATCTATCAAATACGATCGCTAATTTCTTTATCAAAGTATTTAAGATTCAAATGGCAGAATGGGACAGGTTCTGTCTAGATTATCGCCATCTTAGTCATGCAAATGCAGTCAATCCAGGTACATTTGGATTGGCGACTTATGCCCCAACGATTACGGATGTCTTTCGTGCTCGTGGCTTGTGAGATATGTTGAGTTACGTTTATTTTAGATCTAGTAATCCTCGATCCTTTAACTTCGGATTGAACCGAATCTCTATTGTGACACCCCGCTGTTGAAGCTTGGTGAGAATAGTCTCCTCCACCCGTCTAGCAACTTGCTTGAGCAGCTTGATTTGGGCTAAACCATCTAAATCTTCAAAGCTATCGCTTTCGGCTGCTGTCATGGCATGATTGGTGGAGATTGGATCTAGCCAGACTGACTTAGCTTCACCGTTTCCAGTCGGTATACTACCATTCTCGGTAATCCACGCTGACTCGACACCTTCTAAGAAGGTACGATTGGGCTTATCGATCGTGGTAGCCTTAACCCAATAACAATGTTCTGGCTGTCTGACTAGATGTTGTTTGAGACTCAAATAAATATCACGAGAATAGCCCACAAATTGCAAGACTTGAGCTTCATCAAAAATTGCATAAATACCAATCTGACTTTGAAGCTGATTTGGCAATTCTCCTGCATCATCAATATATGGTAGAAACTCCAAGCTACCTAAACTGGGAAGATCGCTAGTCAATGACATAATTAGTTGGGAGTTGGGAGTTGGGAGTTGGCTAGTGAACAAAGCCGAACTAACTAATGTTTAAACATTAACTAGTACTGAGCGGCATAAATAGGGTGGGTGTTCACTTCGACTTCGCTCAGTGAGCGGAGCCGAATTGAGCGGTGGAAAAGCAAGGGGAAACTTCCGCCGTCTAGTACTAGGAGATACAAGCTTAAATAACTTTCTGATAAATTGCACACAATCGACTTGGTTGAAAAATCTTCGCGGCAAACATAAAGTTGGGCGGTACGTTGATGATTAGATGTGTTGGCGATTGATGATACTGCTCTAATTCGGCAGGCATACCCTTTGGTGTCCCCGGACTGTAAGGAACGGGTTGGAATAATATTTCAGTAAAAATTAGCGTTTCACAGTTAGCTTGTTCGGCTACTTGCTGAAGGAATTTTTCACCAATAAGTAGACTAAATAAGATTGCTTGTACGTCTGGTTCTAAAGTGAAACTACCATCAAAGTTTTCAATTACTTTTATTTTCATCAGCAGGTAGTCTGGTTGTGATCGATGCTTGAAATGCTTGAGAACTAGTATTGGAGATCGGGACAATAAGATTAGTGCTAGCTACAAACCCGACTTTTTGGAAAAGCGGCGTTTTTACTCGGGGGTTCCCCCCGAATAAAAAAACGACAAGACAGTCGGGTTTGTGTTCCACCTGAACAATTAGAATCAACTAACTCTAGACTTTCGTAATATCCTTCTCTTTTTCAGCTAATACCTGCTCGACTTTCGCCCCATACTTATCAGTTAATTTCTGAATTTTGTCTTGGAGATCTTTCGATTCATCTTCAGATATTTCGCTGGCTTTTTCTTGTTTTTTGACAAAATCGATCGCGTCACGACGAATATTGCGGACAGAAACTTTGCCTTCCTCGGCGTATTTGCCAGCTTGCTTGACAAATTCCTTGCGACGCTCACCAGTTAATGGTGGAATATTCAGCCGAATCATGGAACCATCGTTGTTGGGAGTCAAGCCAATATCTGATAGCGAGAGGGCTTTCTCGATCGTCGCCATGCTGCTACGATCGAATGGTTGAATCGTAATCGTCGTCGAATCAGGTGTCCCGATATTTGCCAGAGATTTTAGTGGCGTGGGAGTACCATAATAATCGATCGTCACTCGATCGAGCAAACTCGCACTCGCCCGTCCAGTCCGAATCGTATTAAACGATCTCTGGACTGATTCAACCGCTTTCTGCATATGACCTTCAACATCAGCAAATTTCACAAGAACCTCCTACATAAGTACCAACTTTTTCACCCGCTACCACCCGCTGAATATTGCCGCGTTCGAGCAAATTGAAGACGATAATCGGAATATTGTTCTCGCGACACATAGCGATTGCAGTTGTGTCCATTACCCGTAAATCATGATTCAGCACATGGGTAAAAGTGAGACTTTCAAATCGTTTCGCGTCAGGATTGAGATTTGGATCTGCATCATAGATTCCATCAACCTTGGTAGCTTTGAAAATCACATTAGCATCGATTTCTGCCGCTCTGAGCGCAGCCGCCGTATCAGTTGTAAAGAATGGATTACCAGATCCGGCTCCAAATACTACCACCCGACCTTTTTCGAGGTGGCGAATTGCACGACGGCGGATATAGGGTTCGGCAACTTCCTGCATCGCGATGGCTGTCTGGACTCTAGTTTGGACACCTTTCTGTTCTAGTGCATCCTGGAGAGCCATTGCATTCATCACAGTGGCGATCATTCCCATATAGTCAGCAGTGGCTCGATCCATGCCTTTGGCTGAAGCTTTAACCCCACGGAAGATATTTCCGCCACCGACGACGATAGCAACCTGAACACCACTAGCGACGACTTCAGATACTTCTTGCGCGACGGCTTGGACGATGATTGGATCGATGCCATAGCCAAGATCGCCCATTAGGGCTTCCCCACTCAACTTGAGCAACACCCGCTGGTAAGTCGTCCCCATGCTATTTATCTTCTTAACTCAATATTTTCCCAAATATACAATAGCAGGAAATGGCGATCGAATGTCGGAAATGATGGGTTTTACCAGCAATTTTAAGTTCAAATAACCCTCACCCTGTCAGACAGAAGGGCTGGGGATGAGGGCAATTAACCTACGCAGCTCACTTAAAAAGGTGAGCCAATGCCCACCTCTAAAAATCCGAATCTAATCGCTAAAGCCTAATTATTATTAGCATTAAACTCACGGAAAGTCTGATAAAATTCGTTCTCCTCGTAGATGTGGCACTTATCAGTAATGTCTTTCATCATTTCCCATGTAAACTTACGTTCCTTGATGTATTCGCCCCATTGATCCTTGATGATCGCATGTGCTTCACGCAAACGGTATGAAGGAATGGCAGTGGAGACGTGATGAGGGACGTGGACGTTGATGTCGTGGCAGAGAAACTCAACCCATGCTGGATAATCGCAGTGGACAGTTCCAGACAACTGAGCAATCGCTTCATTCCACTCACCTTCAGGATTGAAAGGAATGTCTGCGGCGGTATGATGGACGATCGTAAACGTACTCATCCAGAAGTGATATACCAACCAAGGTAATACCCAAAACTTGACGAATCCCCAAATACCTAAAGTTCCAATCATGATTGGGAAGATAATTGCGGCACCGATGATGACAAATAGAGCCGAGAACTTGACATCATCCCTAGTTTTGCCCTCTGGAAACTTGCGCCAGTCAAAGTGAACTGCTGCCCAGTGAGGTAAAGAAGCCAACCACCACAGCCGTCCGCGCATGGCTTGATAGACTACTTGCAGCCAAGTTGGGGCACCAGCATAGGCTTCAGGTCGCCACGGCTGCCACGCATTGTCCACATCCATTTTGTTGGTGTGTTTGTGGTGCTTGGCATGTCCATACCGCCAGCCGTGGAACGGATAAATCAATGTCAACATGAACAAATGACCGACGATATCATTGACCTTGCGGCTATTTGAAAAGGAACGGTGGGCGCAGTCATGTCCGATTACAAAGCAGCCAGTCATGGCTGTACCTGTAAATACCCATGCCAGGGGTAATAGGTACCAGGGGGAGTAAGCGATTGCCGCCATCCCCAAGGTGACAGTGGCGACCGTTTTGAGCGTCATCAGAAAAGCCTGAGTGTTGTCTTTGGCAAAGACTTCTTTTGGCAAAGATTGAACGATGTGCTTGAGTTTAATCTTCGGGGACAGCACGCTGGCTGTATTCGGCTCGTTGGCGGAGCCTTCCAATTTAGGAATCGATAAAGTCATGTAGCGGGTTAGATCTCCAGAAATTATAAAGCACCGTTGCTGCTACTGCCAATTAGACACCGCTCTATTTCCCTACTCAAAAGGCTTTGCCAAGGGCAGATTGGTGTTAATTGTTAATTCGTAGCCTAATTAGGTACCGTTTTGTTAACAATCATTAACATTTATATTACCTCAGTCTGCGACTGGCGGCTAGTATGTCGATCCCCAATTTTTAATATTTAACTACGCATGAACTAATTTGGGGATTAGTCGATCGATCACCTGCTTCAACACCATCGCTGTCCAGTCGATATCGGCGGCTGTGGTGCTCTTGCCGAGGGTAATGCGGATTCCCCCCACCGCATCAGTTTGGCTATATTCCATCGCCAACAGAATCGGGCTGGGAGTAAGTTTGCCACTGGCACAAGCGGCTCCAGAACTGATGCCGATGCCTGCAAGATTGAGCTGGCGGACGATGGTTTTGCCTGTGATGGGTTCCGATCGATCGGGGTGAGGTATATTCAGACAAAAGCTGAGGTGATGGGGGAGACGATGGTGGGGATCTCCAGTGGGGATCAGGTGCGGACAGTCGGCGAGGAGGCTGAACAATCGATCGCGCAGTCCAGTCAAGCGGATACTTTCAGCAGCTAGTTCATCACTGGCGAGTTCAGCCGCTACGCCAAATCCAGCGATTTGCGGCACTGCTTGAGTGCCAGATCTTTGACCCATTTCTTGACCACCGCCCGCAAGGAGGGGGATGATCTCAATGCCTGGACGGATGTACAACGCGCCTGTACCCTGTGGTCCATAAAGCTTGTGGCTGGACATCGAGAGCAGATCGATACCGAGTTTCTGGACATCGATCGGAATTCTACCCGCAGTTTGGACAGCATCAGTATGGAAATAAACTCGATATTTATTGCAGATTGCCGCTAATTCAGCGATCGGCTGGATGGTGCCGACTTCACTTTGACCGTGGATAATCGATACCAGGACTGTATTTGACCGAATTGCCAGTTCGAGATCGGCAGGATTGACTCTGCCGGATCGATCGACTGCTAATCTAGTTATTTCCCAACCTTGATTTTCTAACCAACGAACTGGAGCACTAATTGAGGAATGTTCAACGCTAGAAATAATCAAATGCTGAGGGGTGCTGTAGAGATTTGCTACCCCCATAATCGCCTGATTATTTGCTTCAGTACCACCAGATGTAAAAGCGATCGCATCAGGGTTGGCATTAATCAATGCTGCTACTTGAAATCTGGCTTGTTCGATCGCCGTAGAAGATCTTTCTCCCCATTGATGAATACTCGAAGGATTGCCCCATCCTGACGTGAGGACTTGGTGCATAGCTGCTATCGCTTCAGCACGAGTTGGAGTCGTCGCACTATGGTCTAAATAAATCTGCATAGACTCAGGAAGTTGGGAGTTGGGAGCGGAAAATCCGGTCTTGGGGTTTCCCCCAGTGGAGGACTTTTCCAAGACAGTTGGGAGTTGGGAGCACCTTTTTTTCAAGACAGTTGGGGGATTTGATATCTAATTTCGTTCGATCGAATCCCCTAACTCCCTCAAGTCTAAAGCCTCTCTAGCTGCCTGGTTTACAGATGTTATAGTCTTCATGTGACAGCACTTCTTTTGGTTGAAGAATGCCGTCTCGCTCAAAGCACAACATTCGATAATTGCGAGTCACGGGAATGCTGATTACTAATCGATTGTGGCGTAGCCTTTTGCCACCAAATTCTCGATAGTTACGACGATCTTGTAGCCCAATAATAATATTTCTAGCTTTTAAAACCACATGTGATGGTAAGCTCTTGAGATCGATCGGATCGAAGGCAAAACTATCATGCCACGTCCGTTTTTTCTCTTTCTTTTCATTTACATCTACTTCTTCTTGGAGGCAACGGTGACAGATTTGTCCGTAGCCTTTATGACCGCATTGAAACATTTTTCGGTGTCTGCTCATGATATATCCCTCGATGTCTTAAATAGTTGGTAAAAATGGTAAGTAAGCAGTTACAAATTAGCTGCATGGAAATTTAAGCAATGAAATCAGATCCTACCGCGTTAGCTGGTTGAGATCTTAAAATTAAGCAAATTTTAATCAGATCTTGCTGCTTTTCAGCACTTTTCTTGGTTCCGCCACTATGCTGACGCGCATCTTGTCAATGACAGGCAGCATCGTCAATCTGCAACTTGTGGAAGTTTATTGCCATCTACTAAGTAATCTTGAACAACAATCAAGCAACAAATGATACAATTAGATACGCAAGCGTTAACTGAGTATTAACTATTCGTTGTGTCACAGATAGTTGCTAGATCGGTAGAAAGCAGTCTATTCATAGTTTACCATTTATAGTTTTGGGTTTTTCCTGTGAAATTCCGACAAGTTAGTAGTGCTTTTGGCACATCACGTTTCTTGCTTCTATCTAGTTTAGCTCTTGGAAGTATCGGTTTTGCTGTTTTTTGTGGATATTTATTTTGGCCTCGGACTCAAAGTCTTGCACCAGAACGCCTACTACCGCTACCGCAGGATGAATCAATTCGAGTTTATTTTAATCACGATCGATCTGTAAACTTTACAGAACTTTACAGATCGAAAACTAGATCGGGAACAGATCTAGCTGCTAAGTTAATTGAAGCGATCGATTCGTCCCAATCGCAGATTGACATCGCAGTTCAAGAGTTTCAACTACCAAACATCGCCCAAGCATTGGTAGCCAAATCAGCGGCGGGGATTAAGATCCGAGTGATCTTGGAGCACAACTACAGTCGCTCCCCCAGTGAATTGACAGCAGCCGAAATTGAAGGATTGACGGTACGCGAGCAAGAGCGTTACCAGGAATATCAAAAGTTGGTAGATATCGACAAAGATGGCACTCTGAGTCCAGCGGAAATCAGCCAGCGGGACGCGCTCTCAATGCTGCGGAATGCCCGAATCCCCATTTTGGATGATGCTGCGGATGGCTCTAAAGGCAGTGGCTTGATGCATCACAAATTCATGGTGGTAGATGGACAGCAAGTGCTTGTCACCTCCGCAAACTGGACGATGAGCGATATCTATGGGGATCTGAGTCGCCCTGAGAGTGAGGGCAATCAGAATAATCTGGTGCAGATCGGCAGCCAGGAATTAGCAGCAGCTTTCCTAACTGAATTCAACCTGATGTGGGGTGATGGCAACACTGTCAACCAAATTAGCCAATTCAAGACACGGAAACCGCCACGTCCACCTGTGGAGGTATTGGTAGGTAAAACGCGGGTACTTGTGCAATTTTCGCCCACTTCCAAGCAACAATCATGGGCGGATAGTAGTAATGGATCGATCGGAAAATTACTCCAGGCTAGTCAGCAGCAGGTTGATTTTGCTCTATTTGTGTTTTCAGAGCCTGAATTGGGTAAAATCTTGCAGTCTCAAGCTGAACGGGGAGTGAAAGTGCAGGGACTGATCGATCGACAGTTTGCCTATCGCAACTATAGTTTGGGACTGTTGCTGATGGGGGTAGACTCCAATAGTGTCTGCCAGACAGGGGGAACTAATTCGGCAGCATTGGCGACAGTTGGTGTACCCACCTTGCCCCAGGGCGATTTGCTTCACCACAAATTTGCGATCGTCGATCGACGTACCGTAATTACAGGCTCACATAATTGGTCAAATGCTGCAAATTACCACAATGATGAGACACTATTAGTTATCCAAGATAATCCGACTGTAGCTGCACATTTCAATCGTGAGTTTGACAGATTGTACGAACATGGGATTATTGGTATCCCTGCAAAGTTTAAAAATAACCATTGTTAGATTAGTTGGTAGTTCATTAGGGAGCATCCAAATTTCAAATAACCCTCACCCTAAATCCCTCTCCCTGAGGGAGAGGGGAGCCGGAGGCGAGGGCGGGGTGAGGGCAGTTAGCCTACGCATAAAAAGTGCGATGCTCCCGTTCATTGGAGGTTGAATGTTCTTATCCCAAATTCCTGGCGGTACAGCTACACTGACTGAAGTGTTGTCTGGAGATATCGGTAGAATTGCCTGGAATAGTTTCCTGGCACTAGTTCCGCTCACTTTGAGCTTTTTCTTATTTAATCAGCCTCGATCGCGACTATTCTGCTGGAGTACTTATATTCTATTGGGTGTGAGTTTTATTGTCGGCATCAAGAAATATAACAACGGTGACTTTCTCGAAGCGATTAAAGGAGTTGTGATTTCACTGTGGGGCGTGAGACTATTTTTTATTGCGATCTCGATTGTTTTGATCATGATCCTCATCATCATCGATCGACGATCTCGACCCCAAACAGATCGAGAAAGATCGATTTTCTGGTGGTTTGGAGTACTTTTGTTTATTGCGATCTTACCAAATGCACCATATATCCTGACGGATATTATTCACTTTTATGATGCGGTACGAGCGATTAGCTCTGTGTGGAAAATTACTCTAGTCATCGTCCCTACTTATATTCTATTTATTGGCACTGGCTGGTTTGCCTATGTATTCTCGCTAGTCAATGTCCGCCAATACATGAGCAAAAATAAGCTTGAATCGTATATTGTCGTCGTAGAATTTAGTCTGCACTTATTGTGTGCGATCGGGATTTATATCGGGAGATTCTTGAGATTTAATAGCTGGAGTCTCGTCACCGAGCCTAAACAGTTTCTGAAGTTACTTCCAGGCGAATTGATTGGTAAGTTTCCGTTAGTAGTCATCCTGCTAACATTTTTGATTATTACAATTCTCTACGCAATCTTCAAACCTTTGATCCAGAATTCATCAATGTATGTTGATCGATATAATTAAGAGAGAATTAACAAAGCTTAGTGGCTTAAATCCCCTATCTTTAGATGAATCTCATCCCAATAACCTAATTCTCAATTCTCAATTAATTTAATTTATTCCCGCATTTTTACCAGCGCGTCTTTAACGGTTGCGGGTAATTGGCGCATGATTTTGCCCTTTTCGCGATCGACAGCAACTAGCGTCACCATCCCAGTTAAGTAGACAATCGATCGATCTAGTGATTGAATCTCATATTCCCACACGATCCGCACCCCTTCCATATCAATGGTTCGCGTTTTGACGATCGCTGATTCGCCCATCCGGAGGGCATTTCGATACCTGACGGATAAATCTACTACAGGCAGATCGCAACCCATCGCCACCAAATCCGCAAAGTCGATGCCGATCGATTTGAGACAGGCTACCCGTGCTTCTTCCATCCAGGTGAGGTAGGTACCATGCCACACAATCCCACCGTAGTCAGTATGGTGGGGATAGACAACGATCGGGTATTCAAACCAGTTGGCAGCGATAGCTTGGTAGCTCAACTTTTCGATCGCGCTGTCAGAGTTCGTTTGAGAGCGGATATAGGTAGGTTCTGACATAATCAATAATCTCTGGCGGAGGCGATGCGGACTCTAGATATTGTGCGTTATCTTAGCTAAATATATTATGTGGCTAAGATATGAATATCCGGCGGATTGCGGCACTGATTTTGGGGCTAGTTATAATTGTCGCCAGCAATACGATCGTTATCATACCAAATGCGGCAGCTTTGCCAACCACGACCCAGAGCAATATTAGCTTTACAACTCAACAGCAAGCAATCATCAAACAGTTACAGGCTGCAAAAATTGTCTATCTGGGTGAAACTCACGATCGACAGTCAGATCACCAGCAGCAGCTAGCAATTATTCAAGCATTATTCAAGCACAAACCCCAGGTGGCGATCGGCATGGAAATGTTCCAAAGTCAGATGCAGCCACTACTCGATCGATATTTAGCAGGCAAAATTACGGCAACTGAGCTGTACCAGCAGTCAGAATTTGAAAAACGCTGGGGCTATCCGTGGGAGTATTATCTGCCAATCCTGGAATTTGCCAAGGCTAATCGTTTACCTGTGATTGCCCTCAATACACCTGGTGAGGTTGCTCGGAAAGCGGCGCGAAAAGGGATAGAGAGCCTTACCAATACTGAACGCCAGTCAATTCCATCTGCGACTGAGATCGATCGAAGTAACGCTAAATATCAGCAGATGATTTTAGAGAGCTATCAGCAACATGCAGGAATTGCCTCAGTCGCTAGCAAAAGTTTCGACAGATTCTACACCGCCCAACTCCTGTGGGATGAGACAATGGCGGCGAATACTGCCAACTTCGCTAAAAAAAATCCCAGCTATCAAACGATCGTCCTTGCAGGTAGCTCACATATTATCTACGGCTATGGGATTCCCGATCGAGTATTGCGAAGATTAAATCAACCCAAGTCAACCCAAAAAACCGTATTGCTCAACATCGATGAGGATTTACAGCAGCCAGAACTCGCTGATTTTATCTGGAGCAAAAACGAGAAGACTAAATAGCTGCTACAATAGGGGGTCGATCTTCCGCCAAAATATATCATGTTTCCTGACAATTCTCCCAGTGATGGTTCTAGCGAACTACCCATTTCCCCTCAGTCATCGAGACAGGGAGATGTTGTCGAAATAGAAATTACCGATGTCAACGATAGCGGTGAGGGCGTTGGACGAGCGGGAGATCGAGTCGTATTTGTTCCCGATACAGTCACAGGCGATCGAGTTGTAGCCAGACTCGTCACTGTCAAACGTCAGTACTCCCACGGCAAATTGCTGGAAGTATTGGAAGCTTCACCCCACCGTGTCCGCCCTAGCTGCATCGTCGCGGACAAATGCGGCGGCTGTCAGCTCCAGCACATCGATTACGATTACCAGCTAATAGCCAAACAAAATCAGGTACTCCAAGCACTCAAACGAATTGGTAAATTCACCGCACCACCCGTCGCCCCCATTGTCGGCGCACAGGGAAATTTTGCCTACCGCAATAAAGTCACCTATCCCCTGGGCGTAAGCGATTCCGGCAATGTCAAAGCTGGTTACTACCGCAAAGGTACCCACCAAATCGTCAATCTCAATCAGTGCCCCGTTCAAGATGAACGACTAAACCCACTCCTAGCTGAAATCAAGCAAGATATCCAGGATCGCGGCTGGCAGATTTATCAGCCAGAAAGCAAAGGAGCCAGAGAACCAGGCTTGCGCCGCACTGGAGTCCAAATCATCGTCAGCCAGTATCAAGAAGAAGAACTCACCGTCACAGGTATTCCCAAACCCAAACTGCGGAATCGTCCTACTATTACCAAAGTCACTGATATTCCCGATAATCGCCCTAAATTTCGCCATCTGCTGCTGCGAATCGGGCGGAGAACGGGCGAGATTTTGCTCACGCTAGTAGTGACGGATTTTGATATTCCCGATATCGAGGGACAGGCACAGCGATGGATGCAACGCTATCCCAAGCTAGTCGGAGTCTGTCTCAATCTCAATAGTCAATCCACAAATAATATCTTTGGCACTGAAACACGCTGTATCGCAGGACGGGATTATGTCTGCGAGACTTTTGGCAATCTCCAATTTCAGCTCAAGGGTGATACCTTCTTCCAGATCTACACCGAGCAAGCTGAAACGGTGCTGAATATGATTATCGATCGAGCCAATTTTACAGGCGCAGAAACGCTAATTGATGCCTACTGCGGCATTGGAACTTTTACCCTGCCATTATCAAAACGGGTCAAGAAAGTAATTGGGCTAGAAGTCCATGCGGCATCGGTGGTACAAGCTCGATCGAATGCCCGCCTCAATAGCATCAATAACATCGAATTTCGCACAGGCGCAGTCGAAGAACTCTTGCCAGAAATTGAAGTTCAAGCAGATGTTGTCCTCCTAGATCCACCCCGAACTGGTTGCGACAGGGCTGTCATCGATGCCCTCATCGCCATGCAGCCAGCCCAAATCATCTACATCAGTTGTAAACCCGCAACCCTCGCTAGAGATCTCCAAATCCTCTGCGAGCAAGGCAACTATCAGCTCACCCACGTCCAACCCGCTGATTTCTTCCCCCAAACCTCTCACGTTGAATGCGTCGCATTCCTGACTAGAGGCGAAACTCCGGTTTAATATTCATCATCTATAAAACAAATCACCTGTAGGGGCAATTCATGAATTGCCCCTACAGGTGATTTGTTTTATAGTTATCGCAAGATCTAGAAACCGTTACGACCCCAAACAACCATCGAAATTGACCAAGTAAATAGGACTAATAGCGCGACCCATCCTAGTGTGAGAATATCCATAGCTTTATTTAGAATAATATTTTTATACCTAGACATATCATAATCTTTTCCTGACCTAGTTAGCAAATGTGCTCCTCGTGCAGTAATCTCACATCTTGCATCAAAGCATAATTACTAGTGTTTTAGTGGATAGTGGTTTAGTGAATAGTGAATAGTGGATAGTGGATCTTAATGCTGGCTCCCAGTCCCCAAGTCTCCCAGTCTCCCAGTCTCCTAATCCCCCGCCAACTGCTGTACCTTCACCAACAGCTCCTGACTCAATTTAGCAAAAGCCTTAGAACCAGCAGAGCCAGGATTCTCGATCGCTACAGGCTGAAAACTATCGATCGCCTTAGCCACATTCACATCCATCGGGATCCGATTTTGAAAGATTTTATCAGCTTCAAAATCTTGGGTAACTCGCTGCATCACTTGGTCATAATACCGTGCAAATAGGGTACTGCCAGATAGAATAAAAACTATGCCCAATAAACTACTTTCAAGACAATTTTTATCACCTTCATGGGTTGTTCTCAGCTTGGCGATTCGACGTTCTAAGAGCTGCATTCCAACTAGAGATAGCGGCTCTGGACGCGCTGGCATTAAATAAAAATGGCTAGCCATGATCCCACTTCTGGTCAGCAGATTATATCCAGGAGCGCAGTCTAGAATGATAAAGTCATAGTCATCAATGACCGGAGTTAAAATATTTTTAATCAAACAACCTTCAAATTCATTCCAGACATCGACGAAATCTATGTAAGGATTTTCGGTTGTTTCTTGATGAAGTTTCTCAGACACTAAAAATTCGTCGTAGATATCAATATCTCCAGCAAGTAAATCTAAGCCTTTGACCCAGCAGACATCCTTAGTAATCAGATCTTTTGTTTCAAATTTATAGCGGCTACTTGGTTTGAGAACTTTCGCGATCGAATAACTAACTGTTTTCTTTTCGCGCCGAATTCGTGCAAAATCTTGAGGTGTAACGAGACTGAGCGTAGCACTAATCTGGGTATCGAGATCGACAACTAAGACACGCTTCCCATGTAATTTGGCAAGACTCGCAGCTAGATTGACTGTGAGGGTGGTTTTACCGACACCTCCTTTCATATTGACAGTGGCGATAACTATTCCCATGATGTACCTAAAACAGCTCCCTGACGTTCTTGTAAGGTGCGGACAGGATCCGTAACCGCTACATATGATAGTTGGTTTCGATCG
>JANNDL010000099.1:0-2238 GCA_031387665.1 Chamaesiphon sp. OTE_75_metabat_95
GGCGGCGGCTTTTTTGATCAGCAAACAGGCATCGATGTAGGTGGCTAAGGGTTTGAGTCCGCTAATGGGGAAGTTTTCGATCGCCCGTAAGGTCTGGATGCCATAGTAAGCAGTGCTGGGGAGATCTCGATCGCCCATGGAGTCTTTTTCTCGCCGAAAGTCTGTCATGTTGTCCTCTGGGTGTCGATCACTTGCTGTGGAAGGTTCCTTAAGGTCACTTGCGCCATCAGTTTATCAGAAGATCCCTTTAGATTCACACCACTTCTTCATTCAACAATATTTTTGTACCATTATTGAGTTATCAAAGTTGGCACAAAAGCATACATGTATACATTGAGTTGATGATCATCTTTTGTCTCTGGCAATTTATACTTAGATGAAATTGTCTGTTGCAGAAAGAGACATCTTGGGAATTAAGTAGTTACTTGCCAAGCATATTCTTAGTAACAGATTGGTAACCATCATAGTTTTATTACCTCTCTTTAATCACAATGTCACCAACATTAACTCCACCCTGTTTTGCATCATCTTCTTCGTATTCGTGGTAACCACCACTTATGGAGCGTAAAGCAGAGGAAATTCCTGCAAAATCTGAGGTCGATTTCCATTGTTTTGTGACGGTAACAAATTGACCAACTCCGTTGTAAATATGCTTGAGTTTGACATAAGCAATCCAATTTTCAGTGCTTACAGAGCCTCCACGACTCGGGACTTTGACAGCTTCTCCACGACGAACACCACTCCAAATAGAATCTATTTGAGGAGACTCACCCCGCAAGTCAGCATGGACAGATAAGCTATTTTTATCCACTAAAATCACCTCATAGCCTCGCTGCTCCTTACTCTGTGCTTCAAGCTCCCTCTGAATGTATTCAGCATTATCAGGTTTTTCGATAGCACTACGAAGTTCGATCAGGGTAGGGCGGCGACTTCTTTCTGGATTAAGCATTCCCTGAAGAACAGTTCGCATTGGTGGCGGAATGCTGGGAAGCAGATCTGGAATAGTAGGCTGATGAAGGAGAATTTCATGAGTCAGCAAGGTCTTACGTTCGACATCTTCATACACCCGCTTACCAGTGAGTAATTCAAAGATCACTGTTCCGAGAGCATATACATCGTCAGCCGGTTTGAACGGTTCGCCACTAACAAACTGTGGAGATGCAAATCGGATGCTCCCGATGAAGTCCTTGACTTGAGTATGCATCGTGTCCGCATCCTCAGTAATCTGTTCAGCGATTCCGAGATCCATCAATTTGACGTTCCCTGCACTATCGATCATTATGTTCTCTGTTTTGATGTCTCGATGCATCACCTCTACGTCATGAAGAGCCTCCACAGCAGAAATCAATGAAATGATCATCTTCTGAATATTGTCCCAGTTGTCCAAATCTTTCCGATCATTAATCCACTTATCGAGTTGGCTACCATCCAACCACTCCATTACCAAAATGACGCAAGAATCTGGCTCACCGAATAGTCCATAGGAGACTACAAAGTTGGAATTCTTAATTTTCGCGCAGAGATTCGCTTCTTGTTGGATGCGAGCAAATTGGTTATTCCTGAGCATATCAGGTTTGTATTGCTTGACAGCGACGATATCACCAACATTGGCAAACGAAGGCTCAATAACTTTTGCTTTATGGATAATAGCCGATCCACCTTCTGCCTTTTCCTTTTGAATGATTTCTAAACCGGTTGCCCTGATCAATTCATCAAAGTTCATCATCTATTTTCCTCACTTATTTATTCATTACTCATCACGTTAAACCATAAGGAATATTGCTAACTGACAACAACTGATTAAACAAATTGAAGTCTGCCATGCTTAAACAGTCTTTTGGTATAGAAAAATCCAGTATAGCTTTGCTTTGGCAGGTGAAAATCCCTGATTGAATCTTTTCCCCACGGATCGACCACCGCAATTCCTGTAAACATCAAATCGCCTGCCGCTGCGAATACACCCAATCCAACAACAAATCCCGTAACTCATCAGCAATATCTGGCGGTGGATTTCCCGCTAACGCCCGACCAATCAACCGCTCCGCCTCCCGCAACTGCAAACACTCCACCGCCAACGACGCAGCACTGCGATGAAGCACCGATCGAGTAGGTTCAAAATCCAATTGGTCAGCCACCAAATTCGCCGCCGATCTCTCCTGTTCAAAAGCCGATCGAAGTAAATCCATCCCACCAGCCACATCGCCCTGCTGCTTTGCCAGCAACGCTCGATCGACCAAT
>JANNDL010000109.1:0-11740 GCA_031387665.1 Chamaesiphon sp. OTE_75_metabat_95
AGCAAATGCAACAATTTACTGCTGATGCCGCTCACGAATTACGCACGCCCTTAGCGACATTACAAGTAATTATTGAAAATGGTCGAGCGGAATATCAACATCTAGCTCCATTAACTAATTGGCTCGATCGAATCGAGCGACAAAATATTCGGATCTCTAGCTTAGTCAACGATCTATTATTTCTATCTAGTCTCGATCGTCCAGACAATAAGCCAAACTCAGAGCCATGTTGTCTGACAGAAATTATCCTAGATTTAGTCGAAGAATTTGCCATCCCCGCCACTGTTAAATCGATCGATATCTGTAGCGATATCGATACCGACGTACCAATTTGGATCGATGGTAATTCTGAACAACTCTACCGGATGGGCGCAAATCTAATTGATAATGCAATTAAATATACCCCCACAGGTGGAAAAGTTGATGTTTCACTAACTCGTACTCTGAATAATATTTCATTCCAAGTTAGTGACAATGGCATCGGTATTGCTGCTGCCGATCGAGAACTGATATTCGACAGGTTTCATCGGATTGAATCTAAATCATTACCACCTCAGCATAGTACGGGATTGGGGCTAGCGATCGTCAGATCGATCGTCGATCTTCATGGTGGAAAATTAACTGTGTCTAGTAAAGTAGGTAAAGGTAGTTCTTTTACAGTCAAATTTATCAGCTTGCTGTAAATCGATCGCTTTAGACATTTTTAGGATAGTTGAACCTGGACTAATGAAATTTTGGTGATTTAAGATAGTCGATGATTTGACAACTGTGCTGAAATCGATCGATATAACTCGATCGCCTGACTATCAGCCAAACTATAGTAGACATTTCGCCCTTCCTTGCGGTAGTTGACCATTCGCATCGATTTCAACACTCGCAACTGATGAGATACCGCCGATTCCCCCATCTTTAAACCCGCTGCCAGATCGCAGACACATAATTCTTGTTTCGCCAGTGCTGAGAGCAACCGCAGCCGATTGGGATCTGCCAAGACATTAAACAGTTCTGCCCGACGTTGAGCTTCATCCATTGGCAGAATTTCTAGTTGCAGTTGACGGACATTATCTAAATGTACCAATCGATCGTCACAACTAGGTGCCTGAGTATCTTCTATCGATTCGCTTGAATATCCCTGCTCGGTCATGAAAAGTTTGATTGAGGATTAATCTCTAAATTATAGCGGTAATAATGAGAATCATTACACATCTGAATATACTTTCAGATGTTGCGACTTTGTTCTATAATCTAGATAAATATTCCCACATAAAACAGAGATGACTCAAGTACCCGCGCTCAAAATCCAACGGCTGCAAGTTGGAGGGATGGACTGCACGAGCTGTGCGATGAAGATTGAAGGCGCGGTAGATCAGCTAGCAGGGGTAGCTGAGATCTCTGTGGTGGTAGCAACTGGAAAGATGATTGTCACCTATGACCCCGAACGGGTGAGTGAGGCAGACATCAAACAACGAGTGACAGCTTTGGGCTATACGATTGGAGAAGAGAAATCTAAGTCTCCAGCTAGACATAGCAGTCACGACCATAGCAGTCACGACCATAGTAGCCATGATGATGGCGACGAAGATGGGGATGACCACGCGCATAATCATGGTGGGGAAGAGTTTAGCTTAAAACGTGAAGGCGTATTGGTTGCGGTTGTCGTTGCGCTGTTTGTGTTGGGTTCAGTCTTTGAGGAAACACTGCACAATACGCCTTATTCGATCGGCGAATATTTAGTATTTATTCCGGCTTATCTATTAAGTGGTTGGACGGTATTAACTACAGCCGGACGCAATATTTTACGCGGACAAGTATTCGATGAAAACTTCCTGATGACGATCGCCACTGTGGGCGCGATCGCGATTCATAAGCTACCCGAAGCTGTGGGGGTAATGTTATTCTTTAAAATTGGTGAATTATTTCAGGAATTAGCTGTCAGTCGATCGCGGCGATCGATTTCATCATTACTGGAAATTCGTCCCGATGCTGCTAATCTCAAAACAGCAAACGGGATTGAAGTTATTTCACCGGAGCGGGTCAAAGTCGGCGATACAATTATCATCAAGCCAGGGGAAAAGGTGCCTTTAGATGGTGAAATCATCGATGGTAATTCTCAGGTCGATACATCGGCATTAACTGGGGAATCAGTACCGCGCACGGTGAATGTGGGTGAAACTGTGTTGGCAGGAACGATCAATCAAACTGGGGTATTGACAGTTACAGTTACTAAACTATTCGGGGAATCCTCGATCGCAAGGATTCTCAATCTGGTCGAAAATGCCAGTAGTAAGAAAGCCGAAACCGAGAAATTCATTACTAAGTTCGCCCGTCGTTATACACCGATTGTGGTAATTTCATCGCTACTAGTGGCATTGATTCCACCGCTGGTAATTCCAGGTGCAACCCACGCTGAATGGGTGTATCGCGCTCTGGTGCTATTAGTAATTTCTTGTCCGTGTGGATTGGTGATTAGTATTCCGCTCGGCTATTTTGGGGGCATTGGTGGCGCGGCTAAACGCGGTATTTTGGTGAAGGGATCGACTTTTCTCGATACTTTGTCAGGAGTGAAAGCGATCGCCTTTGATAAGACGGGGACGCTGACAAAAGGCGTATTTAAAGTTACTGAAATTGTCCCGCATAATGGCTTTAAGCAAGACGACTTGTTACGCATCGCAGCCGAGGCGGAGGCAAATTCTAATCATCCGATCGCTAAATCAATTCGTGTCGCTTACAATCGTCCCATTGATGAATCTACGATCTCTAATTACACCGAAATTGCTGCCCACGGGATTCAGGCGACGATCTCCAGTGGGAGAGGCTTCGCCAACGAAGGAAAGCTTGTTTTAGCGGGTAACGATCGACTAATGCACCGTGAAAACATCACTCATGATACTTGTAATGTTGAGGGGACGGTAGTGCATCTGGCAGTCGATAGAATTTATGCTGGTTACATCATTATTGCTGATGAAATTAAGGAAGATGCAGTGCAGGCAATTCGCGATCTCAAAGCCGCAGGTGTCGAGCGAATTATGATGTTAACTGGAGATTCTCAAGCTGTCGCCCAACGGATCGCCAAAACTTTGGGGGTAGATACTTTTGCGGCGGAGCTATTGCCAGAAGACAAGGTAACTGCAATTGAAAAGCTGCTGGGAGAGTTTAAAAATAGAGGTAAAGTAGCTTTCGTTGGGGATGGAATCAACGACGCGCCTGTAATTGCTAGAGCCGATGTGGGAATAGCGATGGGAGGATTGGGATCGGATGCGGCAATTGAAACTGCGGATGTCGTGTTGATGACAGATGCGCCCTCGAAAGTTGCCGAAGCGATTCAGGTGGGAAAGAAAACTCATGCGATCGTCATGCAAAATATTATCTTCGCTTTAACTATTAAAGTTATTTTCATCGGGCTGGGTTTGATGGGATTAGCTAGCATGTGGGAAGCGGTATTTGCTGATGTTGGCGTGGCATTAGCGGCAATTTTTAATGCAACTAGAGTGATGAAATAATAGTCAATCTTATTTAACCAAATCATCAAATCTTATGCGTAAGAAATCGACTCCGATCATGCACCGTTGGTCGCGTCCGCTAATCGCAGGGATTGCCTCGATCGGGGCTAGTGTAACTGCTTATCTAACCTATACTAAGCTAACTGGAAATCAAGCCGCTTGTCCAACAGGGGGCTGCGATGTTGTCCTCTCTAGTCCTTATGCTACTATCTTCGGTTTACCCCTGCCATTGTTTGGATTTCTGGCTTATTTCAGTATGATTGTCTTAGCGATCACGCCGTTATTAATCAATCCTATCGAGCAGAAAAAACTTAGAAACAAACTAGAAGAGTGGACTGGCTTGTTGCTATTTATGGGTGCAACCGCCATGTTCGTCTTCAGTGGCTATTTAATGTACCTACTGGCATTTGAGATTAAAGCTGTTTGTATTTACTGTGTTGCTTCTGCTCTGTTTGCGATGACAATGTTTATTCTATCGATCGCAGGTCGAGAGTGGGAAGATATCGGACAACTATTTTTTAATGGTATGGTTGTTGCCATCATCGTTTTAGTCGGGACATTAGGAGTCTATGCAAATGTAAATAAACCGATAGCTGCTAACCCTGGATCTCAAGGAATGCCGATTACTACTACTGCTGGTACCGCTGAAATCGAACTTGCCAAACATCTCAACCAGACAGGAGCAAAATTCTACGGCTCGTTTTTATGCGACCATTGCCACCGTCAAAAACTGCTGTTTGGGAAAGAAGCCGTTCAGCACATTCCTTATATTGAATGCACTAAACCTGACAAAAGAACTCAAACAGATATCTGCATAGTACAGAAAATCCAAGGCTATCCGCATTGGAAAATTGGCGACAAATCATTTACTGGTACTCAACCATTGGCAAAGTTGGCTGAGTTATCTGGCTACAAAGGCGCGAATAATTTCAAGAATATCTTGCCCAAAGATGAACACTAAATTTCAAGACTTTCTAGTTGTAAATTGGCAGTGAGTAATAAAATATTGAGTCAGCTAGAAATCGATGATATTCAGCCCAAAACATCGCTGTTATGGGTTATTTTAGGCTTGCGGATTGGCTTGTTTGCGATCGAATTAGGGATCGCACTCTGGAGTCATAGTTTATCTCTATTAGCAGGAGCAGGACATTTATTTGCAGATCTATTGACATTGGGACTAACTGCGATCGCGGCTTGGGTGGTACAACGTCAACCAGATCGCACTACTCAAACCGAGCAGCGGTTGAAAGCCTGGATTGGACTGATTAATGGGATTGTTTTGGGCGCGATTGCCTTATTAATTGCCCAGGAAGCTGTCAGTAATATCCAAAATGTAGAATCGATCGCTTCCTTGCCGATGCTGCTGACAGCCGGATTAAGCCTAGTGGTGAACGCTTTGGCGGTCTATTTATTGGATCGAGATCGCGATGCTCTGGGGGAGCGGCTTTGCCAACGAGATTTGAATCTGCGGGGAGTTTTCTTACATGGGGTTGCGGATGCGGCTAGTGCTTTGAGTGTGCTTGTGGCTGCGGGGGGGATGTATTGGTTTGATTGGCTGTGGGCGGATGCCGCCGCTAGTTTGTTGGTAACACTGCTGATTGGCTTCAGTTCGCTGTCGCTAATTAGATCTGCATGGCAGTCGCTCCGACAAGATTCGATCTATCCACCTCCAAAAACAACGGTTGTCTCTTTGAGCCATGCGTCAACAAAGAATCTACCCTAGTTGCTAGGCTGATAACAGATTAATGGTTACAGGGTAAACGGATAGTGAATAAACTCCCGATCCCAAGTTCGCTCTTGACGGCGATCTGCCCTTGATGACGATGGACGATCGCTTGTACGATTGCCAATCCTAAACCTGTGCCGCCAGTTTTGCGGGAACGATCGCTATCGACACGGTAAAATCGCTCAAAGATCCGGGTTTGCTCGCTCAGTGCAATTCCAATTCCGATGTCTTTGACGGTGATGGATGCAGTGCGATCGTGGAATGCTAAACTCACCATCACATATCCTCCAGCAGGAGTGTACTGAATGGCATTGGCAATCAAATTTGAGACTAGACGATAGAGCTGTGATTCGTGACCCAAAACATAGATATTGTCGTGAGTAATTTGGCTGGTTAAGTGAATCTTAGCAGCAGTTGCCAGCTCTAAAAATTCTTCGATCGAATCGCTAACTAAATCGTTGAGACAACAGGGCTGAAACGGTTTTGTTAATGAATTTTGCTCAAGACTAGTCAACAACAGTAAGTCGCCAATCAAATGGCTCATGCGTCTGCCCTGCCGTTCAACCGGATGGAGCATCAAGAGAATATCCTGTGGATGGGATGGAGCTAACCGGAGGATCGATTCCACCGTGGCTAAGAGACTGGCTAAGGGCGATCTCAGTTCATGGGCAACATTGGCAGTAAACTGTTGTTGCTGCTGATAAGACTGATAGATCGGCTGCATTGCCAATTTCGAGAGCCACCAACTAGAGACGACAATTAGCATTAGTGCGATCGGAAATCCGATCGCTAAAATTAGTTCGAGCCGTTTTACTTCTGCATCAAAGGGTGCTAATGTCCGGCCGATCTGCAAGTAGCCCCAAGTAGGTTGAATGTTATCTCGATCGTGCTGATGACTGAGATCGTGACTGTGTAAGACGATGGTGAACTGATGGTAGCGAATCCCCTGCTTGTTCTCAAAGCTTTGCCACGGAGCGGCGATTAAATTTCGAGGTAGTTCTGAGCTAATTTGACTGGGCGAAAAAGCCAGCAGCCGACCTTGACGATCGAACAGGCGCAGATAATAGGTATTGCGATCGCTAATTCCCGTCGTATGTCGTTGAATTAGCGTGGGGCTAATGTTACAAGGCTGTTGAGCTAGACAAAGTTCGGGTAAAATCCGCCGCAAAATTGCCGTGGGATTTTCGGAAGAGGGCAATATCGGTTGTAGACTGTCATGTAATGTGCCAGCCATCGAATTCATTTCCCGTTCGATCGCATTCCAATTAGATTGAATCAGCAAGCGATACATACTCAACCCCGATAGACTCAAAATCACCGCCATTACCCCTGCATACCAGAGTGCCAACCGGATTTGACTGCGACGAAATAATTGATAAGTATTCATGAATGTGTATTAAATCGATAGCCTTGACTGGGAATCGTCTCGATCGGGCAATCGCAGTGATGGGCGGTTAATTTACGCCGTAACAAGCGCATTTGAGCGGCGACAACATTACTAATTGGCTCTTCGTCCAGATCCCAGATTTGATGCCGAATCTTGCTTCCAGCAACGATCCGATCGGGATGTTGCATCAGATAGGCGAGGATTTGAAATTCCTTAATTGTTAAAGGAATTGTTTGCAGCGGTGGGGTAAGTCCGACAGACAGGGCATTATTGGCATAATCTAGAGTAAATGCTCCCACCGCCAGCGTTTGCGGTTGAAGCTGGGGCGATCGGCGTTGCAGTGCCCGCAGCCGTGCTAGCAGCTCTTCCATCACAAAGGGTTTGACCAAATAATCATCGGCTCCAGCATCCAGCCCAGCTACGCGGTGTTCCGGCTGACCTAGCGCAGTGAGCATCAAAACAGGCAAGGGGTTTTGCCGCAACCGCAGCCGCTGACATAACTCCAGCCCCGAAAGTTCGGGTAGTAGCCAGTCGAAGATTGCCACCGTGTAGTCTGTCCACTGACTTTCGAGACAATGCCATGCCCGTGCGCCATCAGTCACCCAATCCACCACATATTTCTCACTGACCAAGACCCGCTCAATCGCCATGCCTAAGTCTGTTTCATCTTCCACCAGCAAAATTCGCATCGATCTGTAGGTAATTGAGAATTGAGAATTGAGAATGACCTCTCCTTGTCCTTTGTAGCTTCTGCCGCTTCAGCAGAATGGAGAATCGATCGGTAAATTAACCACAAGATCGTTCCCGTAGCGTAATATAGGCAATCGTACCAAAACAGTTTGCATTTCACCTCGATTTCATCCCTGCTCTGGCAAACTATTTGGAAATGCTTGTTCGATTTCGCCTTGCGATCGGCAATGAGACGACTTGCAACGGAATCGCTATGTAGGAGGTGCAGACAAACTTAATGATTAAACTTATTCAACTGTTCAAACACAAGAAATATTTCTTGGCCTTAATGGGCTTGGCGATGATTTTAGCAACAATTTTGGGCATTAGTCCTGAAGCGATCGCCCACGGTGTAACTTCTGGCGATAAGGGCTACATCCAGGAAAGTACGGGCGTGCTGCCCATCCCTTTTATCTATCTGGGTGCCAAACACATGATGACGGGCTACGATCATCTGTTATTTTTATTCGGCGTGATCTTTTATTTATATCGGCGCGAGGATGTCGCCAAATACGTCACTCTGTTTGCGGTGGGGCATGTAATTACCCTGCTCTCTGGCGTATTGTTCAAAATCGGTATCAATGCCTATATTATCGATACCATTATTGGGTTTTCGATCGTGTATAAAGCCCTGGATAATATGGGTGCTTTCCAACGGTGGTTTGGTTTTCAACCAAATCCGAAGGTGGCAACACTAGTATTTGGATTGTTTCATGGTTTTGGTTTGGCGACCAAAATTCTCGAATACGATCTGCCATCCGATGGATTATTATTCAATCTGATCTTCTTTAATATCGGCGTGGAAGTCGGGCAGCTTTTGGCACTGGGGGGGATTTTAATTGCCATCTCTTATTGGCGCAAATCCAAGAGTTTTCTCCGCCATGCTTACAATGCAAACGTTGTGCTGATGATGCTGGGATTCCTGCTGATGGGATACCAGATGACTGGCTATTTCGCATCTTAAAATTAACCTAAAACACATAATTATCATGGAAAATACCAATATCCCTACCGACAGAGAATTACCATCAACAGCCAAGCTGATTAAATCGACCGCCATCGCCGCAGCGACAGCCGCAGTATTGCTTGTAACCGTCGTTATGCCTGCTGAATACGGCATCGATCCCACGGGCATCGGTAATATCATCGGCTTGAAAAAAATGGGTGAGATTAGAGTCTCACTAGCAAAGGAAGAATCCGAACAACAAGCTGGTGCTAAATCATCCCAGCCAGAAGCATTAGCACCAGCTAATGCCAGCATCAAACAGGGTGAAGCTACTGCGCTCGTGGCACCAGCACCAACGCAGCTAGCAGCAGGTACGTTAAGTCATGAAACACAGGTTACATTGGCTCCCAATGAAGGAAAAGAAGTCAAGCTAGATATGAGTAAAGGCAACAAAGTCCAATACACTTGGACTAGCAGTGGCGGTAAAATCAATTATGATGTCCATGCCGATTCTAAAAAACTCAAAATTGATTACCACAAATATAGCAAGGGCGCAGAGCAAACCAAAACAGGGGAACTTATTGCTGCTTTTGATGGTTCCCACGGCTGGTTTTGGCGCAATCGGACAAGCAGTCCAGTGACTATTACCCTGAAAACTAAAGGTGAATATACCGAGATTATCCAAAAATAGTTAGTTCTTATTTTTTAGTCAGCATCATCACAGATCGATTCTCAACAGAAACAGCTACGCCAGGGATCGTTTTTACTGATAATTAGGATTGAAATATGACCCTGTGTCTTTTGACAAATAGACAAATCACTCTTATGATTGCTTGTCCATTTGCTTAACTTCAACTTAAATGACTAACGATCTCGACCGCGAAGCGTCTCCAGAGAAGAATCAACTGAAAAAGCGGAAGCTACTATCGATCGGCATTGCTCCCCATGATGGAATTTTTTCGATTGGAATCTCACCTCACGGTTTGATTTCAATTGGGATAATTCCCCACGGATTAGTTTCAATTGGATTAGTCCCGATGGGTGTAATATCGATCGGTTTAGTTTCGATGGGGCTATTTAGTATCGGTGCAATTACGATGGGAGTAGTCAGTATTGGACAAGTAAATATGAGCTTAATTAAACTCGATTCACCTAAAATAGATCTAGAACAACCTGAAGTAAAAAGGGGTTCTATCGATCATCTTCACTAAGTACTGCCTAAATTACTCCTTTCTTTTCTCAGTAAAATCACTTGCAAATTGTGCTATTCAATGTACGATAGTATACAGATCCAAGTGTATTTTCTATGAAATATCGTGCTGATATTGATGGCTTGCGTGGTATAGCTGTCCTTTCTGTTGTTGCCTTTCACATTTTCCCCTCTAAAATTGCTGGTGGTTTTATTGGGGTCGATGTTTTCTTTGTCATTTCTGGTTTTCTGATTTCGTCGATTATTTTTGCTAGTTTAGATCGAGGTGACTTCAGTATTGTCCAGTTCTACGATCGACGAATTAGGCGGATCTTACCATCGCTGATTACAGTAGTATTAGCTAGTTTATTATTTGGCTGGTTTGTGCTGTTGTCTGACGAGTATGAGCAGCTAGGCAAGCATATTGTTGGTGGAGCTAGTTTTATCTCCAACTTTATCTCATCCAGTGAAAACGGCTACTTTGGTGATGGTGCCGAGTCAAAGCCACTCCTGCACTTATGGAGTTTAGCAATTGAAGAGCAATTTTATATTTTCTGGCCATTACTATTGGGATTTGCCCACAAGCGCAAATGGAACTTCTTACCGCTGATGGTTGTTGTTGCCATTGGATCTTTTGTCAGCAATATTTACACGATCGATAGCAATCCCACCGCAACGTTTTACTGGCCAATCTACCGATTTTGGGAATTAATCATTGGTGGTATTCTTGCGGGGATTACATTACACTATCCGCAGTTTTTGAGTAGATATAGCAATGCCCAATCATTAATTGGTTTGGGACTATTGATAGTTGGCTTTGTGTCGATCGACAAAAATAGCCAGTTTCCAGGCTGGTGGGGATTGTTACCCACCTTGAGTGCTTTTCTGTTGCTGTCTGCTGGCCCAACAGCTTGGATTAACAAACAGATCTTATCGAACAAGGTCTTGGTTTGGTTTGGATTAATTAGTTATCCACTGTATTTATGGCACTGGCCGTTAATTTCTTTCGCAAAGATCCTCGAAGGAAGTCTAGATGGAAAATCCGAGCTTAGAATAGCAGTTCTGCTAGCATCTGTGCTATTTGCTTGGTTAACTTACAAATTTATTGAAAAACCGCTGCGATTTAAAAGCAGTAAAAAAACCTCGTTGTTGTTATTATGCGGATTACTTCTGACTGGATTATTAGGATATTCTTGTATTGTAAGCAATGGCTATGCAGGATTGGGATTCAGAATCAAAGAGCAAACAGCATTTGCTAGCCACTTTAAAAATTTAGCTCCAGAGCTGAGGTATTATAAAAGGGAGGGCATTCGTGAAAAATACCGCGAGCAGTGTAATTTTTATAATTTAGCAATGGATGATGCTGGTTTTTCAACCAAAATTCCATTGCAAAGTATCGACAAGGCGTGTTACGTTCGCGATCAAAAGATTCAAAATTCAGTCTTAATCTGGGGCGATTCACATGCAGCTCAATTATATTATGGAGTTTCCCAAAACTTACCAACAAACTGGCAAATTTTGCAAGTAACCAGTTCTGGTTGTTATCCAGATCTTTCAAACCAAGACTCAAGCAACAATTATTGCGAAAGATCTAACTGGTTCGCAATGCAGACAATTGCCAAAGAACGACCAGATACTGTGATCGTTGCTCAAAATGGCAAACATAATGCTGCGAAAATGTCATTAATTAAGTCGAGGCTAGAATCACTAGGAATTAAAAATATAATTTTTACTGGACCCACTGTTTATTGGCAGCGTGACTTGCCAAAAGTTATGCTGAGAGATCTATGGGAGAATACCCCTCGGCGAACTTTTGTAAAAGTTGACGATCGTACACTGCAAGCCGATCGAGTCCTCAATCGTGACTTTAAATCGTCGGCATCTAGTCAGTTTGTTAGTGTCATCGATTATTTTTGCAATCAAGAAGGTTGCTTAACTCACATTGGGAAAGATCGAAAACTAGGAATTACAAGCTTCGATTATGGTCATTTAACGCCCATAGCTTCAGATGCATTTGCTAGAGATATATTGGTGCCATCAATTATTAAGCAAAAGGATCTAAAAACCTCGATGCTTTCTAGATTTCTTCCAGAATATAGCGATCCTAATTGAGAAGCTTAAACCCTAGAGGGCGGGCATACTTCGGCTACGCTCTGCGAAGGCAGACGCTATTGCTTACGCAAACACTCCGCTACCGCGAACAGTACGAGTGAGGCGGCGTTTTCATGCGGGGGTTCCCCCCGCATAAGAAAACGGCAAGACA
>JANNDL010000126.1:0-17131 GCA_031387665.1 Chamaesiphon sp. OTE_75_metabat_95
CGATAGGCTTTCTGCATACTTACATTCTAGTATATCAAATGCAAACATTCTATTTCTAGTTCATAGCGCATACTGGTGGGCTTTCGCCCACTCCTGCAAAGCCGTCGTGAACGACGGGGTTTTTACCCAATCTCCCGATAACGAGATATATATAGGTGCGCCTGTCTATCAAATTCTTTCAGATATTGACAACGATCCTTATCTTAATGGCTACAGCTATTACGAAGGTTTGTATCAAACACCTGTAGTACTTAGTTTTTATCGTAATGCTAAAAAGCCCAATTATTTCGACCTTTTAAAAGGGTATGAACTTGATAACCGCACTACAAAAAACAACCCAGTAATTATTCCACCTGAATCTAAAACTATTTATATTCAGTATTATCGACAAAATAAATTAGAACCTATTCCTGATTTGTCCTCAATAGATGTAATGAATTATGAGTGCGAATTAATTGCTCAAACACCTTGTGCTTTACCAATAGTTGACTGTGTGCTAGGTACTTTGAATATTTCCGATCCAGTTATTGCCAATACATTATCAAGTCAGTCAGCTCCAACAAACAAATATCCATACTCTTACTATTTCAAACAACAATTACCATTAATATTTAGCGGTTGGAATAGTTTGTTTAATCCGTCCAACACACCGCCGCCTGCATTAATCAATGGTAATGGGGTAATCAACAGCAAGACAATCAGGATATTAGGTGCTAATAATAATCACTGGAATAACAGAAATGTTCCAACAGCCGATCTAAATTTTGATATCAGTCACCCGATGTTTGCGATCGATAATCAACGCGCGTACAACTGGCATATAAAACCACAATCAGACGGTAGCTATGGAGATTTAGTTATGGATTCACCGCGAACAATAGAAACAAGATTAATGGTAGAGCAATTAATGAAAGCTCTAAATGCTCTTGAATATCAAAATGAAACACCTGCAATTATTGGTACAGGGACGATCGACAACCCACAAACCCCAGCTAGACATAGATTAGATTGGTATATCAAAAATTCTGCTGGTGAAAAGGTAACAGCTATTTGGAAAGCATTAGGCGGTGATAAGTACGGGACTAATGAGATTGATAATACTAAATCTAGGGTGACTAATCTAGGCTTCCTAGTCGAAAGAATCGCTAAAGTATTGGGAATTAGATTGAATGATAATGGTGAAATTGATATTGACAAGGAAAAGAAAATAGTCAGGCAAGTTGTGAAAGCTAGCGATAAAATAGATGACAAGAAAATAGGTGTCAACTGCTTTGGTGATGAGGGGATAGTAGTTAAGCGAATCAATAACAGGTTTGACAAGAAGAAAAATGAGGTAGTCTCAGACCAATGTGTGATTCTCCAAGATATCCCAGACATGATCCAAGAATATTTTGAGCAATCTAATCTGGCTCTAGGATTCCAAGAGAGCAGCGCGATCGAGATTAGTAATGGCAAGACCAAAGCTAGATACAATAACCAGCTAGAACTACTAGTTGAGCTGGTCAATTTGGCTAGCAGTGGCAATGAAATGATTAGATCGGCTTTGGTTAGTTCGCTGATATCCCAAAGCCAGACGAATGAAATCATTGCAGGGATCGGGCTACCATCGGTCACTAAGACTATCCCAATTCAGATTGATAAGAAAGTCCACCAATTGCCATACAAGGGGATTGCAGCCCATCGATCGCTATCTCAGGAAATTGCTACCTGTACCTATAACGTGGGTATCGCTACGGGGCAATTGTTATGACCAAATTACCCCCAGGCTTTGATATTCCAGCGGGTAGTGAGTTTCCCGATCTGGCAAAGGCAAAACTCAATCTAGGGCTAGATACTCTCGTCAAAGGGCTACTAGACGACGACCAAGAGCTATATCAGCTCGCGCAGGATAAAAAGGTAGCACTGTACAAACAGCGCGATATCGATCTTCAGTCATTTTGGATGTCTCAAGCTGGAGCGATCGAGCGCGGTAACTCTAATGCCTGTGACACCAAGAATCTACTAGACCGTGTACGCAGCAACCAGGGCGATAAGGTTGAGCCGATTGTAATGGTCAATCCTGCTCAAGTTCGACCATATGGCAAGGGCAAGAATCAAACTAATCTACCTAAAACTAGATCATCTGGTGTTAGTAGTGGTAATCGGTCTAGACCACCCTCGATGGTCAATACCAACCGGAATCAACTGTTATCAAAAGCGGTGGGTTCTGACAGTCACCGGATTGATACCATCACCCCCACCCAATACAGCGATAAATCAGCGCGGAACATGAAGCAGTTTGCACGGGCGCAGGCTGGACAGCGGGGGACATCAGTAGGAGATCGGGCGGTGGTGTTTACTGCCAATGGTACGCCGATGTATGGCGACAGTTATTTGGACAAGAACTCAGCAGAGAATCTGTCAGCGAACCAAGCCACCAGCAACGCGCCACTGAGTCGGATTCCCAAGGATATCAAGGTCAACAAGCCCATCAGCGCGGAAGGCTTGCAGCAACAGCCACGGGCTAACGTTACGCCCAAAGGGGATACAACAGCTAATCTTTTGATGTTAACGGGTATTGCTGTGGCTATAACTACAGTCCTGTTTATGTTTCAGCATATTTTGATATTTGTAGAACTGATTTTACAAGTGTCTTCAGTAACATCAACTATTACTAATGTGGCTGGTTCGTTTGTAGCAATCCTCAATAATATGGGTTCGCTGTTTGGATTAGGTGAGGGATTAATTGACCCACTATCTCAAACTTTTGATTCTATGCTTAACAATACGATGGGTAAAGATAAAGTTGATTATATGAAATATCAATTTGCTAAGATATCTAGCGGATTTGTTGCGGGGCAAAATATCTTAAACAAGGTATCAGGCTTGAATAATACTGTGGGTAAAGTGACAGAAACCAATGCTAATAATACTAGCAAGATTGGTAATGCGCTTAAGGCAATGGGGATGATTGGGGGTGATGTACCGTGGATGAATGAGAAGAACAAGGTGAATGTAGGCGCGGGTAAGTTTGGGGTTGCCCTAGATACTATTAGCGGATTGTCAAATAGCCTAGCTGAAATTAGTAGTGATGTTAAAACCCAAATAGAGGAGCAATCTAACTTAGATAAAGAGTTTAAGTCTCGTGAGAGTACGGACAAAAAGGGTGTTAAAGAATCTACGGAAATAAATGCAGATGAATATATAGCAGAATTAGAGACTTTGTTAGGGGGTAAATCATAATGACTACTGCAAACCCTCAGAAGAAATCTAGTAATTATAAAGTATTGATTCAAGTGGGGATGAAGTTACATAATCCCCAAGTTATTGCAGCTTATAAGGAATATTTAGATGGTGAAGAGGAAAGTATCCAGCCTATTTATAGTAAATACTTGCGGCTGTATCCAGAAGATTCCGTATGGGAAATCCTCATCAAATTCTGCTTATTTTACCTGGTCGATGGGCGATTATGGGTGCAGTCATCAACCCCGATGTGGTGGGCGCAAAAGGGGGCAAGTTTCAAACCACAGCTAGCAATCCATTATCGCCCTGTTGGTAAGCGTCCTAAGTTTGGGTATCGGAGTTATGCGGGAAATCCAGAATTACATATTCCTTGGTACAACGGCGATCAAAAGCCCAAGATTCCGAGTTATACGATCGGTCCGTTTATGGCTCAGTATATTTTGACCGATCAGACCTATCTCATGATCAATGCTGCCTCGATGGAGGAAGCGATCGAGGTGGTGGTAAAGATGGCTGAGTATACCAAAATTGATAAAAGACCTGATGGGGCGATTAGGGATAATCTCGATTTCAAGGTGCATAAGAAGAAGCCACGGATGAACGGGATTAAGATTGAACCCTATAAGGCTGAGTACTTTGAGGGTGGAAAGTATGGTGTAAAGTCAAAACTAAAAATACAATTATGACAGTTATAAACCAGAGTGAATTAGATGAGTTGATTAGATTAGACCAGGTACTAATGTGGTCGATTATGTCGATTAACGCCAGTAATCTAGACCCCAGGAATAATAATATTTCAGATAATGCGGCGATTAGGGCAGAATCTCGCGATTATATTCGGTGGGATGTGGTGCAGGATGAGGCGGGGAATGGGCGGTTTATGTTTACCGCGCTGCTGCCAATTAATAATCCTCATCCGTTGAAGGATAAGGTATCGATTCTGGATCGGGTTTGGAGTTATTCGCCGTTCGATCCAGATATGCAGACTGAGGCGGGTATTAGTGGCTATGGGCAGGGGGTGGGAAGTATTCCGATATGGGTTAACACAACTGAGAAATTGCTAGCCCTGTGTGCGGTTAAGGCGACGATTATTAGCAAGTTGGCACCATTGGTGAGGGGGACGGCTGAGTTTATCAGCGAAATTCGATCCAATCTTTGGGGTAGTTGTCAGTACCAAATTACTGATAGTGCCTATGGGTCACAGATGACGATTACAGGTTATCTGACGATCGACTGGGCTAAATATCTGAGGGGGAAATCGCTGATTAAATGTTTAGATCCGTTTGTGGGTCATGCAAGTGATATCAATTGTAATTTTCCTGATATGGCTACGCTGTTTGGTGGGACTGTGGATCTAGAGCTACCGATCGAGGATCTAATTCCGCTGGTGCCTGCGGGTGATTTCAAAATCCCTGTCAGTGGTGGTGGCGCGGTGGAGATTGCCGGAGAACTGAATTCGGCGGAAGGGTTGATCGATAGTTATAGCCAGAATTATTTTATTGATGATGCGCTACCGGATTGGTATCGGGACGCGATCAATAATCCCCCACAGTTACAGATCGGTGATGGTTTGGGTAGTGTTAGTAGTGCTGATTCTAAGGCTCCTAAATTAATTGAATCACTGCCAGTTTGTAAGGAGCAAGATCCGAGTGTGGTGAATTATGGGCGGTCGCCGTTGGCTGCTGTTTTGGGTAAATAATCATGAAAAAACCAATTTATCGAGTCATAGTTACCTATGAAGATGGATACAGCTCTTTGATATTGCAAACTTTTGATTTAATTGAGGCTGAGACTGAATTAGGTTTAATGATTAAAGCTAATTTAGTCCCAAATATATTGATTAAATATCCTGAATATACATCGATCCGATTAGAGAAATCAGAGGTGATTAAAAGTGTTGAGTTTGGGGATGGGCAGTGAAAACATCGATCGATCATCCCAGAATTTTCTACACGGTTTATCAAAAAAAGCCGTCACCGTCGTCACCGTCATCACCTGACTTTCGAGTGATCGGCTCATATTCTGATATCAGGGACGCGATTCAGGCAATCGCATCCAACTATCGGCGGCGCGGGGGGAACTATTCGATCGAATCCAGTGAGAATCGACCCAAGCATTGGGTACATGCAACAAGGTATCGAAACTAAAAAGCACCCGACGGCGGCGGGTGCTTTTTAGCGGGTGTTTGGGTCAGACTACGGTGTTGGCGGTTGGCGAGAATAAAGGACTTGAATGGAATCGGCGAGGTTTTGAATCTCTCCTGCTTGCATTCTGATCTCTCGTTCTTGCACCTGGCTATTCTCATGCGATTCTCTCACGATCAGGGTCAATGCGCGGATATCCTCGCGGATTTCGTCGCGAAATTGTCGAGATAGGTCTCGATCTGCTGCTGATTGGTTGCCTTGTGATTGGATTGCTTTGGCGTTCGATTCTACTAGTTTTTTCAGGTCACTAATATTCTCTCGATCGGTTTGGAGCAGTTGCACCAATGTAGATAACTGTGATTGTATTTGTTCTTGGGCTGATTCTATTCGATCGAGTCTGTCGGACATTTTGGTTTACTCCTTATGCTGCTATGGGGACACACTTAGTTTTGTATTGACTAGGGTTTTTATCTATGATGAAAATCGTTCTAACAATATCTCTTACATTGTCATCCCAATAGCCACCAAAGGGCATGTCAATAGATTCTAAATAGTTATCATTAAGTGGAGACAAAGAATATAAAAATGTTGCCTCATTGTCATCTCTATTTGCACCTTTTATTTCTATATATAAATAACCATTTAACAGTTTACGCTTTATCCTTAAACCAATACTTTCGATAGAATTATCTACTCTCTCTGTAATTGGTTCAATCTGGTATAGGGGATTGTTATTATCTATCAATAAAAAGTAGTCCTCAATTACCTGCATAATTAGACAGATCTCTGGATGGTGCATAGTTTTAGCGGTAAATAGGGCTAATAACTAATACAACTAAATTAGATCGATATCAGGACGGTATTGAATGCACCTTGATTTTGGCTATGCAGCTATTAGCTGCTTTTCTTCTTTTTGGCTTTGATCAACAGCAGGATCTTTGCCTGCTAGCTCTACAGCTAAAACTAACTCTTCTAGGGAACAGTGTAGTGTTTTGCACAGAAATAGCATTTTGGGAGGTGGCATATGCGGTTGCTTTACCCCACGTTCCCAGTCAGACACGGTTTTAACTCGGACATCCAGTATTTGGGATAACTGATATTGAGTTAGCCCTACTTCTAGTCTTAGGTCTTTCAAGTTTCTTGTTGACAGATGTACGTTGCTCATCATAACATTAAGTGGCGTTGTAAGAGTTATCTTTAAACGCCATCTTGAGAAAGGTGTAAATGTACAGGACAAAGAACTTTAGCGAGAGACTTGTCCTGCACATTATCAAAACCGTTCCGATTGGTAAGTTGTTAGCTTCCCAATCCGAACACCCCTATTTTCGCATAGACGCTCGGAAATGTCCCTTTAGGATGAACACCGACAAGACATATTCGATTGACCCAAGCCACTAGACAGACCAGACACGTCCACACAAAAACGATCGATCCACTCCTGGCGGTGATGGTATCGATCGATATTGTGTTGGTCAACTTACCCAACATCAACAGAATGAATCATTTAACCAGGACTAACGTTCTCAAGCAAGAGCTTATCTCTATGGGTGACGGCTCAGGGTTGCGCTACTGCATTGAAATAACTCTGCAAACTGAACAAGAATTCTCGATCGCTTACCGCAAAATCAAAGACTTAAAAAATATCACACTAACCGAAATAATCGAACGAGAATTAGTCCATCTACTTAATGATTGTCCTGACGACGACGGGGACGACGACGGCGACCCAGAAGATAAAGAGCAAGAAATTATCGACTTCTACAAATCAGGTGGGCACAAACAAGAAGTGGGGGATCTACTAACGGCAGACGATTATCCAGAATCCGCCGAATAATCACAAACCATCGATCCACTCCTGGCGGTGATGGTATCGATCGATATTGTGTTGGTGAACTCCATTCAATGAGCAAAGCAACATAACTGATATTGATGGCTTACAAGCTAATCTACAAAAACATGACTAATAGCCTAATGAGAGCCAATTTTGTCAAGCAGGCAGAAATCACCATGTCTGATGGTTCAATACTGATTTATAACATTGACGTTACACTCCAGACCGATCAAGAGTTCTCGATCGCCTACCACCTAATTAAAGACACCATACATGGAGACATCATCGATGAGACTGAGTTGTCTATAGTTCAGTTGTTTAGTGATTGTCCTGACGACGACGAACCAGAAGATGAATACGATGAGGGAAGCATGATGAACTTACCCGCATTCCTTCCCGACGATGAAGAATTACCTGAATAATCACCAAGCATCTACCAGGTCAATGTAATTGGTTACACCTACCCATGACAATAGACAACGATTCACATATCTCGATCGAACTGCCAGACGGGTCAAGCTTTCGATCGTTCATCGATTTTCAGGTCTACAACAGCGATGACTACGGGGGAAAGATAGTCAGACTAGAATACAAATCTTTCGTTCAGATGGCGACTATGTTGGTAGCACATCAGAAGCAGCGATCGACCCAAGCAGTAACGGATTTACACCATAGTCCAGCTCGGACGGAGATGAGATCGATCGACCTATGACACCTCAATATGTGCGGATAACTTGCGAATGGTGCGGCTGTCCCGATGCCCAAATAGAGAATACAGATTACTTGCTTGAAGGGAGGTTCAGGATAGCATCATGCCCCGATTGTGATTGGATTCGTGAATATGATGATCGAGACGCAGAGTACGAACCATATCCAGAACATTTAGACCCGCTATCGAAACAGACCGAAGACCAATAAAAATTAACCATCTACCCACCAAAACCAAAACCCCTCGGAGGCGAGGGGTTCAAAAAACTTATGTCTAACTTTAACGAAAAACAGTGGAAAGAGCTAGAAGGATCGGCAATTTCACGCCATCTAGCTGAAAAACACATCGTTCCACTAGAAGGGAAAGCCGCACTAGATGCGATCTTCTATGCCTTGACTAGCGAACATCGGCGCAATGACGGGCGAGTTCGCGACAATTTGCTGAAAAAATACGATCCGATCTTCAAACATGGCGGGCTAGCATTTTATGGGTACCACCCAATCACCGGAGAACGGACAGAATGCCTCAGCTTTAAGCCCACTCAACCGCTCGAATCAGGACGTAAATACGAACAGCCGCCCAACTCAGAAAATCAAGCATTTTACCCATATGGTGGCGATGGATACTGGCAAGATGTCATCGACAACGATCGAAATACTATTCTTACCGAAGGGGGCAAGAAAGGATTATCGGGAATGTCTATAGGGTTTCCCACTGTGGCACTACCAGGGGTGTGGAATGGAGTTATCACCCATCGAGATGAGAATGGCAACACTGTAAGGCGTGAGCTAATACCCAGCCTGTTACACCTCGCAGGCAGAAAAGTATTCATAGCATTCGATCGAGATACCAAAAACAGCACGATCAAGAAAGTCACTCAGGCGCGATTGATTCTAGCCGAACAACTATTAAAAATCGGTTGCAAAGTCTACTCAATGGTTTGGGACAGTGAATTCAAGGGTTTGGATGATCTAATTGTGGCGCGTGGGGCGGCGGCAGTTGAGCTGTCAATGTTGGACGCGGAGGAATTAACAAAAGAATCGATCGCAAAATACAGACAGAAGCTTTATCCCAATGAAATAGCTCATTTAATAGCTCAAGAATGGGATGGGCGCGTTTGTTACGATCGATCGGCGCGGGTTTGGAGAGTCTACCTAAAAGGAGTATGGGAAGCAAAAACGAATGACGATATGGAAGATCTATTTTGTCAGCGAGTATTGCAGGACGTTCCAGGATTAAAAAGTTTTACTTTCGTTACAAACGTCATGCGGTTCACCAGATGCCTGATGACTGTGGGAAAGTTCCAGGAAGTATCGAACTTTGAATACCTACCATTTAAGAATGGGGTTTGGTCATTCCAAGATCGGGTACTTCTTCCCCATTCCCCCGCTAATTTTCTGACATGGAAACTCGATCGCGACTATTCCCCCATCGATGCTCAATGGTCATCGATCGATAAATTTTTCCATACCGTCACCAAAGACGATCGCGATCTACGCTGTATCCTTATGGCGGCATGTGGCGCAGTCTTACACGGTCGAGCAGATCTACAACAGGCATTCCATCTATTTGGTGGGGGTGCCAACGGTAAAGGGTCATTCTTGCGGCTGCTAGAGATGTTGGTGGGCGATGAGAATACCCACTCTACATCTCTATCAACTATCTGTGAGAACAAATTTGAGACAGCTAACCTGTTTGGTAAACGGCTGACGATCTGTCCAGATGAAGAGAAGCAAACCAAGGGCTTATCTAATTTCAAGAAAATTCTTGGTAATGATTCATTGCGAGGGGAAGAGAAGGGGCTGAAGTCCTTCAAATTCAAATATGAAGGCATGGTAGCAATTGCAAGCAACGATCCGATCTTCATGGGGGACAACTCTTATGGATTATCGCGGCGGCTGATTCCGATCCCATTCCTGAATAAAATCCCCAAGGAAGAACGGCGTGACTTGACCGCCGAATTCAAAGCCGATTTACCAGCCTTCACCACTTATTTACTAAACCTCGACCCAGACTGGATCACCAAAACCCTCAAAGGAGCAAACGATCTCCAAGTCATCAAAGATCTGGAATGGGAGATGACGATCCGCACCGACTCGATCGCCGCGTTCTATGACGATCGATTAATTTGTGACCCAGGGGCGGAAATTTCGGCGGCGGCAGTTTATGAGATTTATGACGACTACTGCGCTAAATATAATTTTGGCAAAAAGCATATTAACAACTTTTGCCCGTCACTGGTCAATCTGCTGGTAGACAAACTCGATAAAAATGTTAAATCACGCAGAACCAATAAGGGCAGAGTGATTGAGGGTTTACGAATGAGAACCGAATTCGATCCAATCGGTGACGGCGTGACGGCAGTGACGACTAATTTAGAAAAAAATATTATTTCTGAACCAGTCGATCCGGTGATGACGGTGACGGCGGTGACGACTCAAATCGAAAAAACATTTAATTTAGAAAAAAATCCGCAGCCGCCAACAGTCGATCGACCCATTCCCAAAACTATCAAAGTCGATGATTATGTCGAGTATCAGTTAATCGGGGATAGTGTCCAGTGGTTAGAGATTGCATTCCATAAGCATTCGGTCGCCAACGATTGGCAAAGTCAGCTAGATCTATGGGGGTGCAAAACTTCCAAGCCCACCCAAATCAGCCGAAATGGTAAAAAATGGCTATTAAGTGTCAAGGGATTGACACGGGCACGCCTTGAGCAAATACTTTCCGCCGAACTCGGACAATCACCCCGACAACCTAGCCGCTGATAGACCATGACAAAAACTAAACGCGCCCCCAAGGGTGAAGCTTCGATCGTGGTCCGATCGGGTCGCTTAAGCTTGCGAATTCCTGGAAAATGTTTCCCAGATGGCAAACAGCGTATTGTCTCGCTAGAGATGGCAGATACTCCAGCGGGTCGAACAGTGGCGGCTCAAATTTTGGCGAACCTACAACTGGATATCTACCAAGGGCAAATCGATCCCTCATTAGATAAATATCATCGCGCCCCAATGGTGACGACGGTGACGGCTTTATCCCTATGGATCAACTATCTGGAATATAAAAAACCCACCATTAAACTTTCTACTCTCCACTACTACGAACAGATAATCGGCTCGAAAATGGCTCAGATACCGCATTCGATCGATAAGGCTTTGGATGTTAGGGCTTGGTTCCTAAAAAATACCACCCAGGCTCTAGCCGCAAGATGCCTTAATCATTTGAGTTCAGCCGTTGCATGGGGAATTCGACACAAACAAATCCCCCTTGTCACAAATCCATATTCAGGGATGGGGGGAGAAGTAACACCGAAAAGCCGTCCATTACGGGCTGACGCATTTACAGCAAAACAAAAGGAGGACATCTTAAATGGTTTCGTGAGATCTAGTTACTACGATCGATATTTCTCATTTGTTTACTTCCTGTTTCTGACGGGGTGCCGTCCGAGTGAAGCAATCGGGCTGAGGTGGGGGGATATCGCCACTGACTTTTCAATGGTCAACTTTACCGGATCGATTGTGAAGGTAAAGCACAAAGCGGTAAGGATGGAAGGATCGAAAACTAACCGCGTCCGTAGTTTCCCCATTAACAGTGAATTAAGCGATTTACTCCAAGCTTGCTCTAAGAAAGTTCACAAAGCAGACTGGCTGGTATTCGCATTGACTGAGGATCCATATCTACCGATCGATTACGAAAATTTTTACAAGCGGGCATGGGCTAAAACCGTTAATCCGATCATTGGATATCGAACGACTCCATACAGTTGCCGAGACACTTTTATTACAGAACAAGTCGCCGCAGGATTCCCATTATCAGTGATTGCAAAATGGGTGGATAACTCGCCCCGTATGATTAGCGATCGTTATTTTGATATTTCAGCCGTTAGCTTTTTACCCGTATAATTGCTGATTTAAAGACTTTTAACCTTGAAAATACAGTAGTATGAGGCTGTAAAGCTTTTGGCTGTTGAGTTTCAAAAAAAATGACAGAGTTCTTTGTAATCAGCCGGTCAGGGGTTCGAATCCGTTCGCCAGCTCTGACGTATAAAAGCTTTCAAGCTTTTTAACCAAAATACAGTATTATCTGTAACCTAATCAAAATAAATAGCGAGCCGGATTTAGATCCGGTTCGCTATTTATCTTAAAATTTTTTTGATAAAAGCCGTCATAGCCGTCATCACCACCCACAAAAAATCGGCGGGTACTTCCGTCTTATTACTGTCTGAGATCTTTTTTTAACCGCAGAGGCGCAGAGAGCGCAGCGATTCGCGCTCGTCGGGTTCCCCGACGGTTTAGCGAATCAAGACAGAGGGCATAAAGAAAAGGCTAATCTATAGTCTTTAAGCGGGAAGGGAGTAATTAAATGATTAGAACCACCGATCGTATAAAGTAGGACATCCATAACGGCTTCCTCTTCTTTAATAGACCTGTTGCGAAATAGATCGAGAAAGGGCAGAATGGATAATTGCTACCTGGCTTTAGTGCTGAGATCGATCGAATCTTCTCTTAAATGTCATTTTCCACGCTGTTACAGTCAAGCCCAAAAGTGTATAGAGCCTATAATTGGCAGTACATTCAGCAAATCTTTTATGATTAGTTAATAATGCCTGAAATAGTTGATGTTCAAGGATCGAGCAAAGACTTATGCAGCAGGTCTTATGAGCTTTACCTTCAAATTTCCAGCGGATAACTAATCGTTTGCCGCGTGCGTCGATCTGCATGACAAAAAAGGGGCGATAGAAAGGGTGATAGATATAATCACCACAGCCACCAAACAGAACGATATTTTAGGTATATATACGTAAAAAACGACTGTCAGGATCGAAGTGATTACCTGAAAGCCTTACTGTATATTACCCCTAGCTAATGGAGACAAGGAGGCTCGAACTCCTGACCCCTGCAATGCCATTGCAGTGCTCTACCAACTGAGCTATGACCCCTAGATACTTTTAGCCTACTCGATCGAGTTTCCCATTGTCAAGTAGGCTTGAGCTTTCACAATTGAAAGCTCAAGCCTAAAACCTAGACCTAATCAGGGAAAATCCGCAAGCGGCGATTGGGATCTTCGCCGAAACTGGCAGATTTGAGGCGATAGTGTTCGACTAGCTCATGCTGCATCTTGCGAATATAGCTCGATCGAGGTAACAATTCGACAGGTTGATGATTGGGGATGACGATTTGCTCGACGGCTAGTCTAGCTTCCTCTAGGGCTTCAACTTCATCGTGCTTACCATGTTGAGCAAGCATTTGTAAATCGTCGCCAGGGAGGGGGTCATCCATGTGCAGCATCCGTCTGAGGGTGCGGGTGATCTGAGGAATTGTACCCGATTTAACGCTGTAGATTGGTACTTGTCGGACTTTGCTAATCTGCCGCAGTTTGGAGTGATTTTTGATATGTGTCCGCAGTGCTAATACGGCATCGGCGTTCGCGATATCTTTGGTCAGCACCACGGGTAAGTTGAGGATTTCAATTACCTGATCTAGTTCGTCTCGCCCAATTCCATAGGGATAGACATGCAGTGGCAAGTCTTCGCCATTGGCTCCAGTGACCGCTCCAGCGTAGGATGGCTCGTCGCTATCCCAATTTTGCTCTAGCAGTTGGGCAAAGCCTAAATCGGCTTCTAGGGTGGCTTGAGAGGCATTTGTGGCGAGAGTATTAGGTCTTAATTCCAGTGGGGTGAGTGGCATCTGAGGAGTCATGGGAGCCATGCGTCCAGTGGATCTCCAGCCGCGTGATTGGGGCACATTGGGCGGTGGCATCAGTCCATTTCGACCGAGTTCGGCAACTTGACGGACGATGCTAACTTTACCTTCATCATCAACCGTTCTAACTTGAGGTGTCGGCTGGCGACCACGCAGGAGCAGATCGACCATTTCCGCGACGCTATCGTGGACAACCCACTGATGGCGATCTTGCATTTCTACGGCGATTTCAAAGGTGGGAGGAGATTTGCGCTCAAGCACGGTTTTTTGGGAGGCGCGGCGACGGGCTTCGTCATCTCCCAGAGTGACGGTTTGGATTCCGCCCACGAGGTCGGACAGGGTGGGATTTTTGAGCAGGTTTTCGAGCTTATTACCGTGGGCGGTGCCGACTAATTGTACGCCGCGTTCGGCGATCGTCCGAGCAGCCAGAGCTTCAAGTTCGGTGCCAATTTCGTCGATGATAATGATCTGGGGCATATGATTTTCGACGGCTTCAATCATCACTTGATGTTGAAGTTCGGGACGGGCGACTTGCATTCTTCTAGCTTTACCAATCGCCGAATGGGGAATATCGCCATCGCCAGCAATTTCATTGCTCGTGTCGATAATCACCACTCGTTTACCCAGCTCGTCAGCTAATACTCTCGCAATCTCCCTTAGGGCGGTAGTTTTTCCTACGCCTGGACGACCCAACATCAAGATCGATTTGCCAGTTTCGACCAGATCGCGGATCATTTCGATCGTGCCATAAACTGCCCGCCCCACGCGACAAGTTAGCCCGACAATTTCACCAGTTCGATTTCGCATACAGCTAATCCGGTGGAGGGTGCGTTCGATCCCAGCCCGATTGTCACCGCTAAATGACCCCAATCGATCGACACAATACTGCAATTCGGCTTTAGTAACGGCTACTTCACTCAGATATTCCGCGCCATCAGGAAATCTGGCTTCGGGATAACGCCCCAAATCCATCACGACTTCAATCAGAATACTCAGCTTGGGATGCTGTTCTAATGTCGTCCGAATTGACTCTGGTAAAACTGCCAATAAATCACCAAGATCGTCAGTGATTTGGGTTCTACCTAAACTTAAATTTTCGTCCATTACAGGTGAAGAGGCGCGGAGAGCGCGGAAAGAGAATTTGATGTGGGATGGATCTGATCTAATCCTTTAATTTGTGCGACTAATTCATGAGCGATCGATACAGCCGCCGATAATAAGTCTGGATGGCTCTCTAGTTTTCCAGGATCGCGATCCTGTAAGTCCAGCTCATCAAAAATCGGCGCGAGTAACACGCGGGCATAGCTACCATAAGCCACACCATGAATGTGCTTGTCGCTTGGCGGTAAAAGTCGCCGCTCCCGCAACTTAGGAACGGTGTAATGGTTTGTACCACCAGCTAGCTGCACATAGCCTGGAAGATCTGCACCCAGAACTTTTTCGCCCAATTTAATCGCCGCATGAGTCGTACCTGCGCCAATATCCCCGCTCATCGGTCTACCATCAGTTTGCCAAACGAGGCTAAATGGCAGCGGCTGGGGATGATAAGTAGCTGCGATGGTAGCGTGGATCGATCGCAAGTAAGCAACTAATTCACTACTATCAGGACAGCTAATCGCCAGTAGCTTGAGATGATGGGCCACAGGTGAGAGGATACTCCACAGCCGCTGGAAGTCGGCTAAATGTCCCGTCTGAGTATGAATTTCGATCGCGTCGATCCCATCCGCTTGGGTGAGATAGGGGATAATACTGCTAGGAGTTGCAGTTCGATCGCGTGTCGTAATTAGATTCAGTGGACAAATGGGCAAGCACCGCCCACAACCATAGCAACGGGCATCAATGACACCCTCCGTACTGATGGCATCAGCCGGACAAATTCGCTCACAGGGACGCAAACAATCAGCCGGACATTGAGCCGCATCAAATTCTGCCTTGCGAAAATGCGGGTCGGTACCATCATTTAAACTCACCATCAACAGCGGCACATTCATAATTGAATGTGCTCGGCTGCGATCTGCCAATGCTAATTTTTGAGCAACTTTAATTCCGTCTTTTGTAGCGGTAATTACTGCTAAATCAGCCGCTACATCGATACAATCAGCTCCAGCTAATGTATAAGCAATCGCGAGACTGCGAATAGCTGGCAGATGCCCAAAGCTAGCACCACAGATGAGTTTAAACCACGTACCCTCAGCTAATGAGTTTAAGGGTGAAGAATATTTCACTTGGACTTAGATAAATTTTTCTGACACCATTGATGGTGGAAATGTGTTAAGCGTAACGAGTAAAAATGTTCATGGCAGTTACCTGTACTTACGCTAGGTTAATCAGAGTCCGATGCTTGAATTATATCGAGATTTATTGGTTCGTGGCTAGGAATCTCGATCGATGTTAATTTTCCGTAATGCGGTTTAGTCGCTTCTACCCAAACGGGTTATGGTTCTGGAGATCGAGCTGAGTCGATGGGCTGTGACTGGATATTCTCACGGCCTGCCGTCTGTGACTGCGATCTATAAAAATCAATACCACGGTTTTCTGCTCGCTTTGCCATCTGACGAATGAGAGCGCGTGTCGCTTCTACGGCTTCTGGAGTATCGCGATGATCCACCATATAGTGTGCCAACTCATCACGAGTCATATTGTCAAAGTTTAGTTCATTCATGGCGATCTCTTTTTGTAGATGTGATCATTTTTGCAGGTAGCCGGACTGTAAAAATCGTACCGCGACTGGCAATCTGTGATGAGCTAATTTGGCTCTGGACTTGAATCGTGCCCTGATGAGATCGAATAATTGCGCTGGCAATTGCCAAGCCCAATCCTGTGCCGCCTGTATTCCGAGCACGATCTGTTTGGACTCGATAAAAGCGATCGAAAATATGTGGTAGATCTACCGCCGCAATGCCGATGCCAGTATCTTCGATCGTGATCATTGCGTTACGCTCTGAGTAAGCTAGGCCAATTGTGACTACTCCACCAGCAGGAGTATATTGAATGGCATTCGTAATCAAATTGGCAATTGCCCGATACAATCGATCGCAGTCTCCAATCACAAATAGTGGTTGACGCGGTAGAATTTCCAGGCGTAGATCAATCGAATTGGAGATCGCCAGAGGTGCTAATTCTTCTTCTAGATCGCTCACCAGATCGTTTAAGCAACATGGCTGTAACTTCAATGGTAATTGCTTTGCCTCCAACCGCGATAGCCAGAGTAAATCTTCAGCTAACAGCGTGAGCTGGCGAATTTGACGCTGGGCAATTTCTAAGTTGGTGCGGGATTCTAGCTCAAGGCTGTGTGCAACTAGAGCACTTTCGACGGCAATTTGTGTCACCGCCAGCGGCGTGCGGAGTTCATGGGCGGCATCAGCAGTAAATTGTTGCATCTGCTGATAAGAATGATAAATTGGCTGCATCGCCAATCCTGACAACCACCAACTCGCCCCGCCAATCAGCAACATCGCCAGCGGTATCCCAAACATCAGGATCAGATGGAGGCTACTCATGTATTCATCCAACTGCTGAAAAG
>JANNDL010000138.1:0-30264 GCA_031387665.1 Chamaesiphon sp. OTE_75_metabat_95
TTGAGTTGATGCGTAGATCTAAATCCCCCAACCCCCTTGGAAAGGGGGCTAAGATCCGGATCTTAGTCCCCCTTTTCAAGGGGGATTTAGGGAGATTTCTAGGGTTTTCGCTTCTAACTAGAGATGTGTATACACGGTAGCTTTCCAAGGGGGATTTAGCGGCTCACCTTTGGACGGGTTCCCCGTCAAAAAAGGTGAGACAAGACAGGGGGATTTCTAGGGTTTTCGCTTCTAACTAGAGATGTGTATACACGGTAGCCTCCAAGGAGGGGATTCTCCAGAAAGGAAAAAGATTTAGAGTCTAGTAACTTCCAACTAAAACCTACAGTGGAGCGAATGCCGCTCCAAGCTAGCTCACAGATCGAACCTTGTGCAGGGGAGTTTGAGGGGCGGCACTCCGCCTCTCAACGGGGGGGTTGGGGGGAGACCCCCCAGATCCGGATTTTCCCCACCAGCAACCAAACCCAAAGCACTAGTCCGAGCATAACCCAAGCCAAACACTAACATGTCATTCCTAACAATCGATCGAGTCACCAAAGTTTACCCCACCGCCAACGGCCCCACCACCATCCTCGACGGCATCGACCTCGCCGTCAACGAAGGCGAATTCATCTGCCTCATTGGACACTCCGGCTGCGGCAAATCCACCCTGCTCAACATGGTGTCCGGCTTCAACACCCCCACCAGCGGCACCGTCACCCTCCAAGGCAACCCCATCACCGAACCTGGACCCGATCGCATGATGGTATTCCAGAACTACTGCCTGCTGCCCTGGCTCACCGCCTACGACAACGTTTATCTCGCTGTAGAATCCGTCTATCCCACCCATACCGAAGCCCAGAAAAAAGCCATCGTCCGCGAGCATCTCGAAATGGTCGGACTCACCGAATCCGCCACCAAAAAGCCTGGACAACTCTCCGGCGGCATGAAACAACGAGTCGCCATTGCCCGCGCCCTCGCCATCAAACCTCAAGTCCTGATTCTCGACGAACCATTCGGTGCCCTCGATGCAATTACCAAAGAAGAATTGCAAGACGAACTACTGACGATCTGGACTCAGAACAAGCTCACAGTCCTAATGATCACCCACGATATCGATGAAGCACTGTATCTAGCCGATCGACTGGTGATGATGACCAACGGCCCTGCTGCTAAAATTGGTGAAGTACTGGATATACCATTCGATCGACCGCGCGATCGGGAAAAAATCATGGCAAGTACTACCTACATGGAACTCCGAAACTACGCCCTCGATTTTCTGTTCAACCGTTATGCCCATCTGGACGATTGACACTCCCCTGACTCGTTTCGGTTGTTGCCAAAGGCAAGGCTACGCCAACGCATTCGCTCACTCTCAACTAAAAGTCAGGGGATTCTTCTCTCAATGACACACCTTGCTCACGCAGGTTTGCACCAGCGAAAGTAGAGGGTATGTCTCCAGAAGCGTTTACCTTTATCTTCTGATAAAGTTGATTTGGGTATTACGCCCCGATCTGGGTACTATAAGAGTAGTGCAACTACTCGCGTCTCGACCAACCCTATGCGAAGCGAAACAAATACGCCAAAGGCAATAGATCCCAATCTTGAAGAACAGCTTACCAACTTTGCTCGATCGACCCAAACTGGAGTCTGGACACATTTAGACAAACGCCAAATTATTAATGACATTCGCGATCGAATTGTCAACCCGTACCAGATTCAGCAGGGCGAACAACCATTTTGCGGCCCTGCGGCTGTAGTATTTGAATTAATTCGCAGACAACCCGATCGATACATTCAGATCTGCCAAAATCTATATGAGCATGGCAGCTTTGAAGGGTACTCCAAAAAATTTGTAGCTGCGGGGAGACTGTGCCGCAGCTATGGCAACCTGAGAATGGGGCAAGCAGATTGGATGATCTTGGCGACTCTGCGCGACTGTGCCAACAAAATCGTCCCTGTCCATCCCAAAGCACCAAAACTAATTCGAGAAATCGGCGGCATCACCAAACCCTGGGAAATTAGTGGTTGGGTCAGAGAATTACTCGGATATACCCACTCAAAGTCCCACCCCACACCATTATCAGGTGAATTTCGAGCAATTCAAGCAGCAAGCAATACGATCGAATCTGGTGGTGTTGCCTTTGCATTGATCAATTCTCAAGGATTATTGGGGCATAATTCTTTTATAGCCAATCATTTTCACCGGATTTACCCCAATCATTGGGTCACAATGATCGGGAATATCTCGACAATCGGAACGAGTGGCTATGGGCTTGAGTCACCAATCAAAGGCTCTCAGCAGTATCGTCACCATCGCATTGAATTTGATATCTACTCCTGGGGTAGAAAAATTCACGTTAATACCGATCCTGCAACCATTAAAAAGTTCTTCTGGGGGGTAATAACCGGAAAGTCAGCCACTAACTTAGTTCAAAATTGACCGAACAATCATAGACTTAGATCGAATGGTTGTATCAAGAATCGCGATAATTACAATTGCTGGGCAATTGTAATTTGACATCGGTAAAAACAGCTTTCTAGTCTGCATCGACGAAGACAGAACCGTCTGTCTGTCATCAACCACTAAAATTTCACCATAGCTTCTTCAAAAAATTCAACCCCAACCATAAATCGAATGCAAGTTCTTCACATCATCACAGATTTTGATGACGGCGGTGCTCAAGCTGTTCTCTACCGATTCGTTACTGCTGACAAGAAGAACGATCATCATGTAATTTCACTGATGAATATTGGTTCCTATGGCAATCGATTGATTGCCATCGGTGTCCCTGTTTACTCGCTCAATATGCCAGGTGCCAAACTAACCATCAGTGGCTTGATTGAACTCCATCGACTAATTCGCCAGATCGATCCAGATGCGATCCAAACCTGGATGTATCATAGCGATCTGATTGGTAGTGTCATCGCTAGACTTGCTGGCAAAAAAATCGTCGTCTGGGGAATTCACAATACCAATCTCGATCCAGAGCAAACCCCATTTACAACTAGGCTAGCAGTCCGTGCTTGCGCCCTCCTATCTGGATCTATTCCTCAAAAAATTATCAGTTGCTCTCAAGAAGGGATCAAAGTACATTCGGAAATTGGCTATCAACTCCAAAAAATGGTGGTGGTACCCAATGGCTATGATGTCAGCGAATTTTCGCCCCAACCAGATGCTCGGAGCCAACTGAGGCGAGAATGGAACGTGCCCGAACATACCACTCTATTTGGGATGGTTGCCCGCTGGGATGCTCAAAAAGACCACCCAAATCTGATTGCGGCTCTGGCTCATCTCAAAACTCAAGCTGTTTTGCCTTGGCACTGTGTCCTAATTGGATCTGAGGTAAATGACCAGAATCAAGAACTAGTGGCATTATTGACCAAACATGGTGTCACAGATTGTGTCAGCTTGCTAGGAATTCGCAATGATATTCCCGCCGTCATGAATGCTTTGGATCTACATGTATTGTCTAGCTCCTTTGGCGAAGCATTTCCGAATGTGGTGTCAGAAGCGATGGCTTGTGGCACACCTTGTGTGGTTACTTTAGTCGGCGATGCCGCTCTAATTGTTGGTGATACTGGCTGGGCAGTTCCAGCACGGGATCCAGCCCTGTTTGCTGCTGCAATGCTCGCGGCTGTTGATGAAAAGTCGGATCTGACGGGATGGGCCGCTCGACAAGTAATCTGTCGCGAGCGGATTCAAGCAAACTTTAACTTGGAGATGATGGTAGACAAGTACAATACTGTCTGGAATGATTCGATTCTGGCAGCGAGTTCTAAGTAGTCGGGATTTGGGAGCTTATTTCTATAAATTTGTAGAAATTGCTCCCACCGGACAAGTCGGAATACACTGCTCACAAACGATACAACGCGATCGAGTAAAATTCAACCTAAACGTCTCAGGATCGAGATTGAGGGCTTCTGTCGGACAGACACCCGTACAGAGTCCACAATCCACACAGACATCCTCATCGACAAAGATCTCTTTATTTGCCGTCGAGACTTGGATCCCTTGAGAGCGCATCCACTCAATGGAGGCATCTAGCTCATCAATATCGCCTGATAGCTCTACCACCAACTTCCCAATCTGGTTGGGTGCTACCTGAGCGCGAATAATATTTGCAGCAACGTTAAAATCTTTTGCCAGTCGATACGCAACTGGCATCTGAATGGCGCGCTTGGGGAAAGTCAGAGTTACCCGTTTTTTCACAATGGGAAGGAGAATGGAATGCAGGATCGAGCTGTTCTATTTTACCCTGAGTTAGTCGATCTTGAAGATAGGCTTTAGGCTTTGAGCTTTAGGCTTTAGGGCTTATAAGTCAAAGTCTGCTCCCAGTCTCCCCATCCCCCTCACCCATTCACAAAATCAGATTTCCCCCCAGTCTTGCTAATCAGCCGAATATTTTCGATTTGCATCGACTTCTCCAGTGCCTTTGCCATATCGTACAGCGTCAAAGCCGCGATCGATACCGCAGTCAGAGCTTCCATCTCCACCCCAGTCTCAGCTTTGATTGTAATCGTCGATCGAATCTGGAATCCTGGTAATTCTAGATCTGGGGTCAATTCTACCGATACCTTGCTCAAGGGGAGCGGATGACAGAGTGGAATCAGATTCGCTGTTTGCTTCGCCGCCATGATGCCTGCAATCCTAGCGGTACCCAAAGCGTCACCTTTGGGAGCATTGCCTGCCAGAATCGCTTCTAGAGTCGCTAGAGACATCCGTACCTGACAGCCAGCAATAGCGGTACGCTTGGTGATCGATTTGTCAGAGACATCCACCATCATCGCTTCACCTCGATCGTTCAAATGGGTAAGTGATTCGCCTGATGGAGATTTAATCTGCTCAAAAGAGTTTTGCATGATTTAGCTAAAGTATGTTATATTGAATTGCTGGTTAGGGCGAGTAGTTTAGTGGATAGAGCGTCCGGCTACGAACCGGAAGGTCGGGGGTTCGAATCCCTCCTTGCCCACTAATCTAAAAAAAGACAGTGTTTGGTAATATTTACCCAGCACTGTTTTTTTATGTCACTTTACTTCAGGATGAGTATCCAGACAGGTATCGCCACTCATTTGATTAATATTACCAATCATCTGATACAGCCTGCCAAAATCCCGCCTGTCGAATTTGAAGACTAGACGGGGTAGATCTTTGATGGTCAAATCGTCTAGTTCATCTGGTAGCGCCGTAGTTTGCACGATTTTACCACTAGCCACTAGATCGCCAAATTCCTGATTGAGAAAATCCAAATCTCGATCGCAAATTGCCACTTTCAACCGGATCACAAATTCATCACCCACATAGCGACTAGAGTGATACACCTGATAAAAATTCCGAATCACCTCAGCCGCTACCTGAATATCATCAGTAATCGTGTACAGATTCAGATCCTCGGCACTGATCCAGCCTGGATTAGCCAGATTCTTGCGTAAATAACTATCCCAGTCCCGCCAATAAGTGCCGCCAGGTCGATCGATCAGCACTAGCGGTACAGGGCCATATCGACCAGTTTGGCACAGCGTCAGCGTCTCCAGAGCCTCATCTTGGGTGCCAAATCCACCAGGAAACAGCGCGACAGCATCACTCTCACGCAGGAAGAATAACTTACGAGTAAAAAAGTACTTAAACGCGATCGATTTAGGATCCCCAGCAATATACTTATTAGCACCCTGCTCATAGGGAAGCTGAATATTCAATCCAAAAGAATTCTCCGCTCCGGCTCCAGCATTGGCAGCAGCCATAATCCCACCCCCAGCACCTGTAATGGTCATAAAGCCTTGCTGGGTAATCAATTGAGCGAAATCATGGGCGAGCTGATATTCGATCGCAGTGTTAGATGTCCGTGCCGAGCCAAACACCGCGACTTTGCGAATATGTCGATAGGGATAAAAAATCTGAAACGCCCGTTCCATATCCCCCACCGCCGCACTCAAGATCTTCCAGTCCAGCCTATCGATCTCCGTCTCAGCTAGCTCTAGAATCGACTCCAGTGCGCGTTGAATCCACTTACCATGCTCCATAGTCGGTAATCTATCGATCGTAGCAATTAGGTCTTTCTTGAGCGCAGATAGTGAATCCATAGGGGAGTTGGGAGTTGGGAGTTGGGGTTGGGAGCGCGGGAGCATGGGAGACTGGGAGACTAGAGAACTGGCTTGCACTGAGCGCAGCCGAAGTAAGGACTGGAGAACTGCGATAGCACCAACAACCCAATCCTGAAAATCCTATAATCCTCCAAATCCTGATAAAAAAACGTCTCTAGCCTATTCTAGGCTGAGACGCAGACACTTGTAACCGAGATATCTTTCCTACTGGTATGGAAGGTTACAGATATTTTTCGACGGTATTGGATAAAGTTGCTTTGGGAACTGCACCAACGACAGTATCAACTTTTTGACCGCCTTTGAAAATCATGAGGGTGGGAATACTGCGGATGCCATATTGACTGGCAACGTTAGGATTGTTGTCAGTGTTGAGCTTATATACTTTGATTTTGCCTTCATACTGAGCGGCGATTTCATCAACCACAGGCCCAACCATCCTACAAGGACCACACCAAGGTGCCCAAAAATCCACTAATACTGGAATTTCACTATCCAGGACATCTTCTTTAAAAGAACCGTCTGTAACTTCTACTGCTGACGACATAGATCCAATCCTTATTTGTGCGTAGGTTTGCTCAGTTTGTATGCAATTTTACCATTAGAAGTTTGGAGGTAGGGGCTAGGAAAATAATTCGTAATTAGGTTATTTTTACTCCCAACTCCCAACTCCCAAATATCTTGATTCGCGTAGCCTCTCCGAAAGGAGTTACGCGAATCGCTCCCAACTCTTAGTAGGTTTCAACGTGCCAACGACCAGCACGCTTCATTTGGCTGCGGTATTCAGACCACTTTACATCAGACTTGATTGCAGCATTGGTAAGAGCAGCATCGATGCCTGTTTCCATGCCTTTAAGTCCACAGATATAAACGTGAGTTTTCTCTTGTTGAACCAATGACCACAGCTCGTCAGCGTTTTCAGCAATCCGATCTTGGATGTACATTTTGCCGCCTTCAGCATTTTTCTGTTCGCGACTGACAGCATAGGTCAATTTGAAGTTATCGGGATATTTCTCCTGAATTTCTTCGAGTTCGCCTTTGTAGAGAATGTTGGGAGTTGTTGCTACACCAAATACTAACCAAGCTAAACCTTTGAATTGGTATTCAGGGTTGACGTTCCGCTCGTTGTCTTTGAACATCCGCCACAGGTAAGCACGGAAAGGTGCGATGCCAGTTCCAGTTGCCATCATGATCACTGTTGCTTCAGGATCTTCAGGTAGGAGCATTTCTTTACCTGTTGGTCCGGTGATTTGGACATCATCGCCAGGTTTGATATTGCACAGGAAAGTGGAGCAAGTACCTTCGACTTCTTTACCAGTTTTCTCGTCTTTGTACTCTAGTTTGCGGACGCACAAAGAGACTGTTTTGTCATCGATATCGTCGCCATGACGGGTAGATGCGATCGAGTACAGCCGAATTTTGTGGTTTTTGCCTTTATTATCTTTACCTGGGGGAATAATGCCGATACTCTGTCCTTCAAAGTAGCGCAAGTCTCCAGCGGAGATGTCGAACTTGACATGTTGCACCATGCCAATGCCGCCTTCACCAAGCAAACCATCGTTGGATACACATTTACCTACGAATGGAGCATTGGGACGATAGATGTTGACAGGAACATCAGCGTGTTTTTTGGCAGCAGGTGCGGCTGCGGCGGGTGCGGTTTCGGTGGGGATCGCAGCGGGTTCGCTGCTAGCAACGGGAGTTGGCTCCGCTGTACTCGCCAAGGGACGAATGTTGAGGATTTTGCCACCTAAGCTAGCAATTCTCCGCATTTCTTGATTCATTCGCCGATATGGTACGGTGATGAACTGACTACCACTGAGCCGAATTTTGTCATTGCCACTATCCGCAGATTGGTCCCGTAGACCTGTGACTTCGTAAACATACATGCGGCTATTGGCTGATGTGCTACCACCATTACCGCTCAGACTTGGATTGTACATTGGTATTTTATATCTCCGAACCCAAATAGGTGAAATTATAATTTAAGTTACTTCAGCAAATCGCGCACGATTTCTGTTAGCAAAAATTAAGATACAGGCAATCTGCACTCTATAAACATATTCCAGCTAGAATACCGTAGCTACGCCCCACTGCACAAGAGTGAATCGGTCGATTTCAGGAATTTTGACTCTGCGTAGTATAAATCTGGGATTTACCATCGTCGATCGATGGAAACCAACTCGATCGATTGACTCGATCGAAGCTATAATGTTGGCGGAGTATTGTGTTAATTCTGAATTAACCACAAAATAGCACAGCTAATTTTAAGGGTAAGAATCAGGATAAAGTGTATTCAATTTTACCAAAATTCAGCCGATCGATCGCGATCGAGAGACCGATTTGAGGGATAATCGATTGGGATCGACATCAAAACCGATTTTAAAATTGTTCTATATGCTAGTTCAACGGTGGGGCGGATTGAGGTAAGATCTGATCTCACAGAAATAGAATTAAATACTTACACAGAATTTCGATATAAGAGGATAGCTATGACCAGTAAGGTAGATCGTGTGGTAGTAATTGGCGTTGCTGGAGACTCTGGCTGCGGTAAGTCAACGTTTTTACAACGGATTATCGATTTGTTTGGAGAGGATTTTGTTACAGTGATCTGTCTGGATGACTACCACAGTCTCGATCGATACCAACGCAAAGAGCAAAAAGTAACGGCACTGGATCCTCGTGCCAACAACTTCGATCTGATGTATGAGCAAATTAAAGCTCTGAAATCTGGTCAAACGATCGACAAGCCAATCTACAATCACGAGACTGGTTTAATCGATCCTGCTGAGAAAATCGCACCTAACCATGTTGTCGTAATTGAAGGCTTACATCCACTCTACGATGAGAGAGTACGCGGATTAATCGACTTTAGCGTTTATCTGGACATCACCGATGACGTGAAAATCGCCTGGAAGATTCAGCGAGACATGGCAGAACGCGGTCATAGCTATGATGATGTTCTAGCAGCGATCAATTCTCGTCGTCCTGACTTTGAAGCCTATATCGAGCCTCAACGTGGTCATGCTGACATCGTGATCCAAGTCCTACCGACCAAGTTGCTTGAGGATAAAGAAAGCAAACTCCTGCGAGTACGCTTGATGCAGCGCGAAGGCGTGGCTGATTTTGAGCCTGTTTATCTGTTTGATGAAGGTTCCACCATCAACTGGAGACCTTGCGGTCGGAAACTCGAATGCCCCTTCCCAGGCATTAAAATGTTCTATGGTCCCGACGTCTACTACGGACATCCTGTTTCTGTGCTCGAAATTGATGGTGAACTAGGTAACTTGGAGCAAGTAAGTTACATCGAAAGTCACTTGAGCAATATTTCAACCAAACAGAAGGGCGAAATGACTAGTCTCTTGCTTCAACACAAAGAATATCCTGGTTCCACCAATGGTACTGGTTTATTCCAAGTAATGGTTGGTCTGAAAATGAGAGCCACTTACGAGCGATTAACTTCTGAAGCGAAGGTAGCAGCTAAAGTTTAGACAGTCTCTAGCTGTTGGAATTAAAAAGAGGGGGTAGAATTTCACACCCTCTCTTTTTTCATCTTGATAAATGCACCCTCTAAACTTACTTCCATCACACTATTCACCATTCACACTTCTCCTTGCGGAGAGGTTTCACCAACGGCTCCGCTCTGCTAAGGCAGACGCTACGCGAACAGTGCAAGCCATCCACTATCCACAAAAACACTAGTAACTAATTTTTTTACAAGATGTAAAATTAATCAAATACCACTGTTTTATTACCATAGACTAGCACTCGATTTTGGAGATGGTGACGGACTGCGCGTGCGAGGACGATGCGTTCGAGATCTTTGCCTCTTCTAATCAAATCTTCCACTTCATCGCGGTGGGTAACGCGAACGACATCCTGCTCAATGATTGGTCCAGCATCAAGTTCAGAGGTAATGTAGTGACCAGTTGCACCAATAATTTTCACACCGCGCTCATAGGCTTTGTGATAGGGATTGGCACCAACAAAGGCGGGGAGAAAGGAATGGTGAATATTAATAATACTGTGACTATGAAAGCCATCGATTACTTCTGGGCTAATAATCTGCATGTATTTAGCCAAGATTACTAAGTCAATCCGATACTCTTTTAGTAACTCTAGCTGTCGTAATTGCTGCTCCTGTTTATTATCTTTAGTAATTGGCAAATAGTGGTAGTCAATCCCAAATTGTTTGGCAATTGTTTCTAGGTCAGGATGATTGCTGATAATCAGGGGAATCTCTGCTTCAAACTCGCCTGATTGCTGTCGCCAGATTAGATCTAGCAGACAATGATTCTGACGGCTAACCCAAATCGCCATCCGAGGCACTGCATCGGAAAAATGAATTTCGTAGGTGCCGTTTAAAGGTTGAGCAATCGCACCAAAAGCTGGTGCGATTAATTCGCGGGGTAGATTAAATCCTTCAATTTGCCATTCAATTCGACTTAGAAATAAGCCTGCATTAAAGTCAGTATGATGATCGGCATGGACGATATTACCGCCATTGGAATAGACAAAATTGGCGATTTTGGCAACTAATCCGCGTCTGTCTGGACAAGAGAATAAAAGGGTGGCTGTCGGTTTGGTCATATTCGGGGCAGGGAATTATCGCTCATCTTGTTGTGCTTATTATTCCCTATCTGCCAACCGCTTTATCACCACAAGCTGAGTAACGGGAATTAGTGGTTTCCAGCCGAGAAACCCGCCGATATTTTGAGTACGCTGAATCGCAATCCGCGTGAGTTCGCCACCGACTTGTTGGTGCCATTGCAGTAGCTGCAATTCACTTTCTACTGTGACAGCATTAGCGACTAATCTACCACCCGATCGCAATGCCGTCCAGCAGGTGGCTAGTAGTTCGGGAGCTGTCACTCCACCGCCGATAAAAATTGCGTCGGGAGTTGGTAAATCTTTTAAAGCTGTGGGAGCTTTGCCCTGAATAAGTTGAAGGTGAGGCGTACCCAAAGCCGCCATGTTATCTGCAATAAATTGTAAGCGATGAGCGTGCTGCTCGATCGCGATCGCTTGACACCGTGGATGACTTCTCAACCACTCAATCCCAATCGAACCACAGCCCGCGCCTACATCCCACAGCAATTCTCCAGGCATCGGGGCAAGAGCGGCGAGGGTAATCGCCCTTACTTCTCGCTTGGTAAGTTGTCCATCGTGATGGTAAGCACTGTCAGGCAGTCCTGGCAGGCGATTTAAGGGGGGTGTAGTGGGATTAGCTTGGCATTTGATCGCAATCATATTTAGAGCGGCTACGTCCGATTTAGACCAGGATCTGGCAACATCTGAGATTATCCGTTCGCGTGTCCCGCCCAAATGTTCTAATACTGTCATCTGGCTGTCCCCATACCCGCGCTGTGTCAGCAAATCTGCCACAATTTGGGGCGTATCTGCACCCGCGCTCAAAACTAGTAGCTGGGCATTGGGGGTAAGGATACCCGACAAAAAATCTGGCGAACGCCCACACAGACTCAGGGTTTCTACGGCTGCTAATGACCATCCCAATTTGGCGCAAGCAAGGCTAAGGGTAGATGGAGCGGGGATAATCGTCATTTCCTTGATCGAAACATACCGCAATAATGTCACTCCAATCCCGTACCAGAGCGGATCGCCAGTAGCGAGAACACAAACTGGAGTACCACGATATTTGAGAATTGAGGCAATTGATGATTCGATTGGGGACTCCCACACCATCTGCGGTTGAGCAGAATCTATCATAGCTAGATGTCGCTGACCACCGATAATGAGTGTAGCTCGATCAATCAAGCCCTGTGCCAATGGACTCAGATCGGACAGTCCCGATTCACCAATCCCAATCACTGACAACCATTTTCCCTGCGCTGTTGGCACACTCAACTTCCTAACTATTTTCTTTTAGTTGAATATAGGTTCGATAACTTAGAAATCGATGCGGCTTCCGTCATGAATGCTAGATTCTCGATTACTTGATTATCTCGCGCCCAAGTAGAATTTTTGGGCGTAAACATCGAAAAAGCATCGATTAGCAATCCCTGATTGCCCCAGTTTACTAGCTCCTGACCAATACATTGTAGATTAGCTCTGTCGCAATAAGTCTCAAATAATTTAGCCGTCATACTCGCCGCCCGCCAGTGGGTTGGCTCTAGTAATACTTTATCAATTACGTTCGCTCTGATCTCGTCGGGTATTTGCTCAATTGCTGCAAAAGCTGATTGATATGCACCCAAATTTGAATGGTGGATAAATCCTACTCCATTAGGTTTGAGCTTGGTGGCAAGTTGTGCCAAATAAGTCTCCATCACATCGGATTCGGCATGAACTAATGAGTCAAAACTAAATACAAAATCGATCGAATGATCGGGAATCATGGCTAACGATTTGCCATCATTAACGTGATAACTAATATTCTTCTCAGCAGCGAATCTTTGTTGACAAGCCTTAATACACTTTTCTGATAAATCGACAACAACTAACTGCTCACAATACTTGCGGAGATAATCTGTCCATCGTCCAAATCCAGGCGCGATTTCGAGAATCGTGCCCGTCGAAATCAAGCCATGAATACGCGGCAGGATCGATCCAACCCATTGAGCTTCCGCGCTACCCCAAAATACCGACCACTCGTCACCCTGCTGTGCCCATGCGTAGCTTCCATCCCAGGTTTGCTGGTTTTGTTCGATCGTCGGCATGGATAAAAATTTACTTAGCTGAAGTGATAATCAAAGTCTAGCACGGCAGCAATTTTATCGATAATCCTCGCTTAATCAGCAAGCACGCAAAAGTGAGGATTATCGATTTGTGACTAATCTAGATCTAGTTATTTCGACGGGATAAAACAAGTTGAGCAAGTTGCAATACTGAATACAAGGCAGTCGCCACATAAGTCAACGCCGCAGCATCCAAGACTTTTTTCGCGCCTCGATTTTCTTCACCTTGCAAAATCCCCAAGTCATTAATTAGTCTAAGTGCGCGATTGGACGCATCAAATTCAACAGGCAATGTAACGAGGTGGAATAAGACTGAACCTGAAAATAAGATAATCCCAGCATTGATAAATAGCTGGCTAATCGAACCCATCGAGTTGAATCCAAACCCCAGCATAATTAAAATCGGACCAATATTGGAACCAAACCCAACGGCTGGAACTAACGCTGCTCTGATGTTCATTGGCTTGTAGCCTTTGACATCTTGCAAGACGTGCCCGCATTCATGAGCGGCAACAGCGGCAGCGGCTAAGGATGTCGAGCCATAGACGACTTCAGACAATCTGACTGCTTTGGCACTGGGATCGTAATGATCCGTCAATTCACCCGCGACTGGCTCTACAGAGACATGATTGATGCCCATCTCTGCCAGGATTCTTTCAGCAACTTCTGCCCCTGTCATGCCCATACTAGAGCCGATCTGAGCATACTTTTGATAAGTACTTTTGACTCTAAACTGCGCCCACATCATCAGAGCCATTCCAGGGAGTAGAAAAAGCAAATAAAACATCTAAATTCCTCACCTAATTTAATTGACTTATGGCGATGCTAATTTCGTGTAATTATTCTAACATTTCTACTGTCGATCGAGCCTTGCTGAGATTTGATTCAGTCGATCGACTGTACTAGACAGCAATTGCAGATTAGCCCATTCGTTTGAGCAGTTCAGAAATTGCTGTCGCACTTGCGATATCATCTCGATCGAGATACAAGGCTTCTGCTCGTCGATAGGCATTAACTACTTCAGCTTTTGATACATTTTTCTGAAGGGATAAGACTAGTGCAAATTGCTCCCATACTTGAGGATCTTCTCTCTGGGTGAGTGTTTTGATTCGCAATGATTCTAATTCTGCTGACTTTGATGCTTGACTGGAAAATGTCAGTTTGGCAATTTTTTTGAGTGATGCAGTTGCATTTGCAACTGCTTGCGCTTTTTGTCGTTCTATTTCTGCTTCAGTTGGAATTGCTGGACTTCGCTGCAATTGCGCGGCAATATCATAAGTTGAGAATCCTAGAATGTTTCTAACTGAGAGTAATAGCTCCTGATGATGTCTAGTGGCGGTTAAAGTCTTGACAGTCCTCGCACTAGTAACGCAGCCAAAACTACTTAAATTAATACTATGCGGGTGAGTCATTCCTAAAAATTCCCAATCGTCTAATTTCAAAAAGACACTGATTGAGATACCTTCATAATCTCGTTCATCTAACTGAACATCCCGAATTTTGGCAAAGGGAATAATAGTGACTACTTTTCGACCAATAATAGTAGCTGTATTAACGACTAGTTGTTTCTGGATTCGATCGAACACAAATGTTTTGTAACCACTATCTGCGATCGCTTTTCCAGCTAGGAATATAATCAGAACGAAAACTGCACCCCATAGTATCAAAATCGCACTCAATGAAAACAAGCTATTTTGTAATCCTGGCGCGATGACACTTAGGATAATCAGCCCAAAGAGTGTGACCAAAAATGTTGGCAGAATTGTGAATGGTAATGCCATTAGCATAAATCCTAATATCCCCATCCATGCACTTTTGATTACCTCACGGCGGGAAGCGAATGGCTGGAGTATAAGCTCTGTCTCGTCTTCTTTTACAATGCCATAGACATTACCATCCCAATCCATCCTATTATCGAGAGTCATAATCAGCGTACCGAGAGAATCAACTACTTATCTCAATTTTCCCCAGAAAATAGCTCAAATTAACAACATTAATTCGATCGGTATATTTACAGAACTGAAGATCCGTGAGTTTACCTAGATCGATTTGAAATCGGGGGGGGAATACTAATCCTATCCACTGAATTTAAGATTTAACAATTGAGCGACATCGCTATGAGTGTTGAATTTTGGGTTTTGAATTTCTGAATTGCTAGGTGATGGAGTTAGAGCAACAAACCAAATTTGACCTTTTAGTACGTCAATTAGAACGATCGACACGTCAACGCAACACTGTCAACTATCAACTGAAAGTAGCTGCATTAGCTGCCATTGGCTATGGATATATTGGAGCAATTTGCCTAGCTCTGTTTAGCAGCTTGTGGCTAGTTAGATGGCTATTTGAGTCAACTCAACAGCGGTTAATTACGGTAGATCTCAATCAATTGTGGCTATTGTTTGTACCAGTAGTATTCGTGACTTTTTGGGTACAGTATACGCCTTTGAGCGATCGCGAGATCGATCGAACTGAATTTCCCCAACTCTTTACCCTAATTGACGAATTAAGCATCAAGCTCAAGACTCCCAAAATTCATCACGTCGTGATTAACTACGATCACAACGCAGCGATCTATCAAGCCCCGAGGATTGGCTTGCTAGGCTGGTATCAAAACTATTTGCTCTTAGGTTTGCCACTACTGCAATCACTTACTTCCGAACAGTTCAGAGCAACTCTATCACATGAATTGGGTCATTTAGCTGGAAATGATAGTAGTTTCACTGGCTATGTTTTTCGAGTTCGACAGATGTGGGAACAGCTCACTGCTGACAATAACTTTTTTGTTTTTCAATGGTTTTTTCGCTGGTATGAACCATTAATTAAAGCTTACTCTTTTGTGTCTGTACGCGATCGAGAGTATGCTGCTGATGCTCTCGCCAAACGGATGACTAGCCCTGAAATTGCGGCGAGTGATTTGATTCAAACTTATATTTATCAACACTATCTCCAGGAAGGTTTTAGTAAGGAACTCGATCGTCAAGCGCGTACATCTGAATTACCCCCAACGGATGTAGTCACTCAAATGCTCGCTGTGCTGCGTCAGCCCCTAAATCCACAAGCTGCACAGGTATGGCTAGGCTTGATTCTAGGCGAAGCAACGGATACAGATGATACTCACCCCTGCTTGAGCGACAGATTAGCTGCTGTCGGCTACCCTACCCCCACATCCTGGACTCCTAGCCCAATCCTTGAGACTGCTGCTGAGTACTATTTTGGCGACAGGTTGGCAGATTTGGCAGCCGAACTGGACTTGCGGTGGTATGAGAGTCGCAAAGTGCAGTGGTTGCGCCAATATCAACAGGCACAGTATCAGCAAGAGTATTTAGTCAAGCTTAATCTACAAGCAAATAATGCATCGCTCACGCTCAATCAAGCGACGATTCAAGCAGATTTAACAACAGAATTGCATGGCGAATTAATCGCACTTAATCTATGGCAAGAAATCCTTGCCCGATCTCCCGATCATCCTCAGGCAAATTATCAGGTAGGTAAAGCTTTGATCGATCGAGGACACTTGAGTGGCTGTGCCTATTTAGAACGGGCAATCGAGCTAGATCCAGATTTAGTGATTCCCAGTTGTGAGCAACTCTATCGATTTCATACATTTCAGGGTGATTTAGATTCAGCCGAGATTTATCTAGATTGGCGACAACAGCATTTACCTAAACAATGGCGATCGAAACTAGAGCGCAATATCAAAGATACTGACAAATTTGTCGCTCACGATCTAGAACCAGATTTAGTCACTGAGATCTATCACAAGCTAGCTAATTATCCAGCAATCGAACGCGCATATCTAGTTTGTAAACCAATGCAGATCTTCACAGATCGTCCACTTTATATATTAGGTATCAAACTTGCCAATCCTCAATCAATCCAATCTGAATCTAGCCAAGAATACGATCTTTGTGAACGATTGCGAATCGAACTCAACTTCGGTAAACGTCTAGTAATTGCGCCCTTCGATAGCCAAAAATCTAGATCTACTCACTATCAAGATTTAAAACTAATCGAAAGCATCCAAAAAGTACCCACCGCCAGCATTCTCTAGACAAGTAACTTAAATCTTAGATGGTGGGCAGTACGAATCACCATCCACTATCCACCAGCCACCAGCCACCAATTCAATGTCTAAATTTGTCCAGTCACATTTCCTATCTCAGTGGTTAATAATTCAGATTTTTGGTTCGATCCTATTCGCGATCGTGACTCAAATTATTGTTACTTTTCTAATTTTGCTTTTTCAGATTGACAGCTTAGTAGTAGTCTCAATCATGAGACTACTAGCATGTCTTTTGAGCAGTACAATTCAAGGCTACTTACAATGGAGAATCCTAGTAAAAACGATTAAGACACTCAATTATAAGTGGATTTATACAGCCATAATTGGATTGCCAATTAATATTTTGACTTGGGGACTAATCCATCTTGGAATTAAGATTCTAGTACTGGATGCAGATTACACTTCACTGATTATTTTAGCGATCGTTGGTGGCGTTTGTGGTGGCATTAATGGGCGGATCGTGGGCAATTGGCAAAAATCTTTGTTTAAGCAGCGGCTATATTGGAGATCGCTCTGGCATGATTGGGATCGAGAGCAACTACTCGCAGGTACACTCAGTGGCATTGTTACCACAGTAATAATTATCAGCACGGTATTTTTAGCTGGTGCAAGCTGGATCTCTTCGCCGATAGCTGCATTAATTTGTTCGATCGGTTTAGCTTCGATCTCTCAAGTTATGTATGGGTTAATTGTGGGCGATACGATTCAAGATGTCTTTAAGCAAGCTAAACTAATAAAATAAGTAGTCGGTAAGCTTGGAATAAAGCAGTAAGCAATAATGCCATATACATTAAATGGGATTGGAACCAAATATTATGGAAAAAGAGATATTGGCATATTAATTTAGCAACTTATTTAGATTAACTTCCGAGCAAATTCGATCGCATCATCCGCAGTAGATATTTTGCCCATAATTCTCGCTAGTTGAATCTCAGTTAGCAATTTACCAATCAGCGGCGATGGTGCAATTGAAAGCGATCGCATCAAGTCATGCCCACTCACAAGTGAGGTGGGATGTGCAACTTGACTGTGTGGATCGAGATAGCGATCGATTAAATCTACTAATTTTACTAATTCAACACCCGCAGCAACTGCGAGGACAATTAGCAGCGGGAAATCATTTCCCACAGCTTTGAACCAAAAGTATTGTTCTGATAGAGACAGCTCTGATTGCAATAGCTTTGGTAAGTAATTGATGACGTTAGTTATTACCTGAATCTCGGCGGAACTAAATGTTAATCGGAATAGCTGCTCAATAGCTAATTCTAGCTGAGGTGATAATAAACTAGTTAGTTTACCGATCGATCTACGAGATGTCGAAATCGTATCGCGAACAGGTCGCTCTAGTTCGATCGCGAGTGTTGGATAATGCTGTTTAATTAGCTCAAAAGATCGATCGAATTGAGTTAATTGGTTTTTAAAAGCTGTGTCTACAGGTATTTTTAGCCATCCTGTCAACAGTTCATCTTCGATCGTGACTGCCAACCACTCGCTACTATTGGGTGTTTGCAATAGATACCGCAATTCCATCAGCACCCTCTCTGCCGCAACCGTAGTCAACAGTAGAGCTAACTCCCGAATTGTGTCACGAGTATTAGTTTCGATCGTAAAGTTGAGCTGTGCCGCCTGACGATAAGCCCTGAGCAAGCGCAGCGGGTCGTCAACCAAGTTCTGCCTACAAATCATCCTAATCATGCCTTGCTGGATGTCCTGGCTGCCATTGAGCGGATCGATCGTCTCGCCAGTCTGAAGATCGTATGCGATCGCATTTAAAGTATAGTCGCGGCGGTTCAAATCGTCACGAATACTAGCCCCATCCTGCTGGGCGATATCTACCGTCATCCCTGGAAATACCACCCGCGCAATCTGACGCTCGGCATCGAGTAAGACAAATCCTGCCTGATACGCTGTCGCCAGCTTTCTCGCCACCTCCACTGCTCCAACAGGAATTACTAGATCTAAATCTAACTCTGCTCGAACTCGTCTTAGCAAGCTGTCTCGCACCGCTCCGCCCACCACATACACTGGTTTTGGCAACAGATGTAAGTCAAATGGTAGATTCTCTAAAAATTGCATAAAATACAAGAGATGGTTAGTCCCTAACCCCTAAAATCCTATGTGTATTTGTATTAATTGCGAGTATGTCGATCGATGTACGACTTATCATGCAGTCGAAGCACAACATCAACAGCCTCATCTAACGGCTTTGCCAGACTTTGAGGCTACTAGTCCCAGTATCAATGTTAACATCCGCACTCACGACGATGGCGTAGAGATGGAATGGGATGTGGTTGGCTGTCACAGCTTTGCTAAAGATAGCGGCAAATGGTCGCGTTTACGTCCAGGAGAGTTGATTCCGACTTAGTGGTTTTTGGTTCAGCTCCGCTCACCAACCGAGAATTAATCGTAGGGTGGGCACTGCCCACCAGCTAGGTTCTAGGCTTTCTCTAGTGGCTCTGAAATCTTGGCAACTCTGCCATCAACCTGTTCATAAGTCAATTCGATCCGAACATAATCATCTGGTAAATATAATAGTCGCTCCGCCCACTCGATCGCGACAATTCCTGGTTCTGTTTCTAATCCGAGCCAATAAGATTCCAGATGAAGATCGTCAACTTCGGCATTGGTGAGACGATACAGATCCAGATGATAGAGTGGCAACCGACCGCTAAAATACTCATTAATAATCGTAAACGTCGGACTGACGATCGGATCTACAATTCCCATACCCTGGGCTAATCCCTGCACCAAAGTAGTCTTCCCACTACCCAAATCGCCCGTCAATAATAATACACTTCCCGCCGTCAAAGATTCACCGAAATCCATTCCCAACATCTGGGTAGCACTCGCATCCGGTAACTTGACAATCCGCTCACTCATCTTAATTTTGAATTATAAGTCCAACAAATCCAACCTTACTCCCACAATCCAACAATCCCACACTCCCACGCTCCCACGCTTCCACTCCCCCACGCTCCATCACGCCAACTTACTCTGATCGATTGGTGTCACTCTACCACTCCTTTGCGGCGTAGATTCCTGAGCGCGACGGTAAAAATGAATCAGGGCTTTAGCCAAGCGGCGAGAGTTGTGACGCATATAGCGAGTAGTTGCATCTTCTTCCATGACATTAACTGAAAAAATGCTCCGCCCTGATTTTTTCACATCATCCCTGTCGAGTAACACTGGATAGGAATTTTGCTCGGCGTAGTTTTGGAGACAGCCTGCTGAAGGCAGATTTCTTTGAACCAATACAGCGTCAAACAACTTCTGACCACAAGCTCTGTCGATACTATCAATGTGGTCTGATACTGTATAGCCAGTGGTTTCTCCAGGCTGAGTCATGATATTGCAAACATAGATGCGGGGTACATTCCTGGCAGCGATGGCGGCGGCGATTTCGGGTACTAGTAGATTGGAAATCACGCTAGTGTACAAACTACCTGGACCCATAATAATATAGTCTGCTTCCTCGATTGCCGCGATCGCCGCAGGCAGAGCTGGTGGATTGGCAGGAGTACAGCCAATATCGACAATTTGACCATCACAGGAGCCAATATTTGACTCACCCTGAACGATCCGCCCGTCAGATAATTTCGCCCAGAGAGCCACATCTGTCAGCGTCGCAGGCAATACTCGTCCCCGAATCGCCAGTACCTTGGAGCTAGCAACTACCGCCCGCTCCAAGTCTCCAGTAATCTCCGACATCGCTGTCAAAAATAAATTACCAAAGCTGTGTCCCATCAAACCATCACCAGCCTCAAACCGATATTGAAACAACTCTGTCAATAACTTCTCTTCATCAGCTAACGCCGCAATACAGTTGCGAATATCCCCAGGTGGTAACACCCCAAAATCTCGCCGCAGTCGCCCCGAAGAGCCGCCGTCATCTGCGACAGTAACGATCGCGGTCAAATTTGCACTATAGAGTTTTAAGCCCCGTAGCAGCGTCGATAAGCCCGTACCACCGCCGATGGCGACAATCTTTGGTCCCCGATTGAGGCGGCGATTCTGCCACAGCATATCTAGTAAAGTCTGATCGCCATCTGGACGCAACACCTTGCTAATCTCGCCCAGGGAACGGCTATGACCCCAGAATATCAAAAATAAACCACCGCCGAGCACGATCGGACCAGACAAATAATGCGGGACAACTCTTGCTAAAAATTCTATTGCCCTATCGACAGTCTGAAATAACCAGAAAATCGGTGTGAGTTTGAGCCAAATCGCCACACCCAAGATCGTCATCAGTACGCCGACATAGATGGTAAACAGCCATCGTTTAATAAAAATACCTGGAGATAACCATTGAAATAACCGCCGGAAACGAGGAGGTTTACCATTTGGGGACGACGAGGTACCGCCATTGCGACTGAAATTTCTAACTGCTTGCCTAAAGGTACCGATCGACATTATTTTTTTGATCGAGAATAAAAGGATTTTATAATTAGCGGATAGACTTGCAATGAGTCAATCTTACAGGTACTCTGACAGATCGCAAAGTCATAAATCGATCATTTCGGGGATCCGTGATCGTAAACAAATTTCCACACCATATATCTTGTATGCCCATTTAATCTGACTATATTTGCGATCGGAAGAACTAAATCTCTAGATTCAGCCATAATGCTCACTATCAATCTACAAGCCTCAGCTTAACTTTTGGTTAACTTCAATGACAATTACCAAAATCCTTGGCTTAGATCCTGGGCTAGCGAGCTTGGGCTTCGGGGCAATTTCTATTTCTCCAACTCGCCCACCCACAGCCACTCTGATTGACTTTGGCATCATCCAAACTCCGGCTCGAACTGAGATCGGCTCTCGACTAGAGACAATCTATGATGACATGCACAGCTTACTCGACGCAATTAAGCCGGATTTAGTGGCGATCGAGCAGTTATTTTTCTATAAAATGGGGAATACCATTCCCGTAGCTCAAGCGCGTGGGGTAATATTGCTAGTAATTGCCCAACATAAGGTGCCTTGGGTCGAGTTTACTCCCAGTCAAATCAAACAAGCGGTGGCTGGCTATGGCAATGCCAAAAAGCCGGATGTGCAAGAAGCCGTCGCTAGGGAACTAGGATTGGACAAAATTCCCCGCCCTGATGATGCGGCTGATGCTCTAGCGGCTGCACTGGCGGCATGGATGCAGCTTTAGTCAATAGTGGATCGGCAATACTCCAGACATTTGGAAAGTGGTGAAAGTAGTATCAGCATTTCAGCCTTATTCTGGGAAAATGTCTAGACTATTGATAAACTGTTGGTAACTGAATGTAATTATCTATTTCTCCATCCCCGCTCTCAACAAATCAGTTCAGTCACCAGCGGAAGTACTCTCCATCATCAAATTCACTTTTTTAAGCAGCATCTGAGCCAACGACTAATTTAAAACAATTATTTTTCTGACAATCATGGCAAATATTGCATTAGGCACAAGTACTCCAGGCGCGTTTACCGCTGAAGATCCCAAAAAAGGTAGTTACAGTGTTGACCAATACGACTTAACAGGTTTAGAAGATTATCAACAATTAACGATCGAATTAACAGCCACCAACACAACTACGCCCCTGTTAATTAATCTGATTGATACCAAGACAGGTAACGTCGTTGCTGCCAAAGAAGCCCCTGTGAATGGTCAAGGCAAAATCTCATTGAGCAGCACCACCCTGCCAGGGGGCAGCTATCGACTAGAAGTCGGTGGTCAGAGCGGTACCTATACAGTATCAACTGTCAATGGCGGTAAAGCAACATCGATCGTCACACCTTTAACTGCTAGGAATAATGGTGATGGTAGTAAAACTGACGTAGGTACAGTTGGCACAAATGGGCAGTTTTTTTCACTAGCCAGCTCTAATGTAAATGTAGACAGGTTTCTACTTGACGTTGCTCTGGGTGCCGATCCCACAAAAATCTACAGCATTGGCACAAATGCTCAAAATCAAGATATCCTATTCAAAATCGATCCAGATCGTGCCACCGCAAATCAAGTTACACAAATAGGTCTCGTCAAAGATTCAGCAAATAACGTCCTTAGCGTCAATTTGAATGCATTGGCGTTTGCTCCCGATGGTAAGCTCTATACAATCGGTTCTGGGTCGAAAAAATTATATACGGTCGATCTGGCAACGGCGGTGGCTACTGCGGTGGGTGATTTACCAGCAGAGTTTGTTAGTAGTGGTGATTTAGTCTACGATCCTGCTGGTGGTAGATTTTTAGCAGCGTCAGTCTTCCAGAGCCTTGCTGACAGCAGCACGCTGTGGTCAATTCCCATCGCAGATCCAGCAACTGCTACCAAACTGGGGACGATTGGTTTTCCAGGTGTCAAAGGTCTTAGCTTTGAGAATGGTCAATTAAAAGGATTTACTGGAGGTGTTCCTACCGCAGTCGGCAATCGGATTACAATTGACACTACTACCGGAATTGGTACCTTGCAGGACAGAATTGGTACCGATTCGATTGCGCCAATCAACGATGGGATTGGTGGTGCCGCTACAATTACTCTTGGTGTCATTACTCCACCGCCAACCCCCGTTCCAGTTCCAGTCCCCGTTCCCGTTCCCGTTCCAGTCCCAGTTCCAGTCCCCGTTCCAGTCCCAGCCCCAACTCCAACACCGATTCCAACACCTGATGGTATCCCTGGGACTAAAGGTCAAAGCGGAACCCAACGAACGATCGATCTGACTGACTATGCCCGCACGCTGAAAGCTGATATTACCACTACAGGCGATGCTGCGTATACCAATAATATTGGCTTCTACACGGTAACAGATGCCCTGACAGGTGCGATCGATATTGGTAATGGTGTCACAGTCAAACCAGGAGATGCTAACTACGCTCAAGCCGCTGTCACCAGTGCAATCGCCAATTCACTGCAACTAGGGAAAAACGATCGTCAAGCCAATTTCGACTTTGCTGGTGGTAAAGTCTACGCGCCAATCGTCATTGCCCAAGGTTCACTAGCTGATTTTATCAATAACAATCCTACCAATGGTGGTGATGGCAATCAAATTCATGCTTACTTCAATTATATTGGTGCCAATCCTGATAAGTTCGATCATTTCCGCTTGACTAGTCCGAATGTCTTTGCAGTAGAAGATCAATACGGTGGTGGTGACAGAGATTTTAACGATCTGACTGTCAATTTGAACATCAAAACAACGTAAAATTCATTCTACGGATCTGTAGGGGTAGGTTTGCGGCGCATCGAACGGGAGGTTCCCTCCCGTTTGTGTGCGACAAGACAATGCAACCTAATATCGATCTTACTGTTAGGTCTTAAACAAAACCTACCCTCCTTCACTAGGATCTAAAAAGATCTCAAATGGGTTCTATAAGCGCAACAAGACAGAAGGGTTGGGGATGAGGGCAGTTAACCTACGCACAAAAAGTGGGATCTTGAACATAGTTTGGTAATGCTTAATAAATTTTTAATTAAAATATCTAACCAATACTTTTATGATTGCTAAAATATCGAGTCTAATTAATAACTTATTGACCTTCAATGTCTTTTTTGTGATTCTGAGTTTTCTATGGTTTCTAGTGGCGATAGCTGGTAAATATGCAAATATCCCATTAGGGCTGCAAGTTTGGCAAAGTCTGTGGGAGCCTTTGTTTCTACCTGCAATTAGTGTCCTAATGGGTGGTGCGATCGTCAGTGGCACAATTAGCTATGTCACAAAAGATCGCAGTCGTTCTAATTTCTAGCGATCGATACTTAAGTAAAAACTTCAACTAGCAGGTGGTGCGTTGGGCTTCCGCCGTAACACACCCTACTTAAATCTACCAGAACCCACCGCGTTTTCCATTCGGAAAGACAGTCATGAAATTGGTTTTGGCTTGATTTAATTGCTCCTCGGTGACTTTGACACCCTTGAGATTTGCACCACAAAGATTTGCGCCGCGTAGATTGGCAAAGTTGAGATAGGCTTCGCTGAGATCTGCACCTCGAAGATCGGCATTTTGGAGATTAGCATAGCTAAAATACCCCTTGCTGAGGACAGTATCCTTCAGTACTGCGTCACTAAGATCGGCTTTCTCAAACTTACCAGCGGCTAAGTTTGCGCCTTGGAGATTGATATAGGCGCAATTAGAACTAGTGAGGGTGATTCCAGGCAGATGCGCTTTGGCAAGATCGAGACTGCTGATATCCATGTCACTAAAGACTCTTTGACCGCGCCTAAATGCTGCTAGCACGCCTTGAGCATCGAGTTTGAGTGGCTCTCTGCGTGGGGCTTGTGGTGCTGGTGCTGGTGCGCCGCCAAAGCCAGTCCGCAGATCGGCTCCAAATCGACTAGGTTCGCCACCATTTTCCCGATCTGGTCGTTTTTGCTTGATGATATCAGCCATGCGAGTGGAGGCTGATGTACCGATAGGAACTGGATTATTGGGATTATTGGGCATCCCTGGCGGCGAAGCTTGGGCGAGCGGCGGAGCGTTTTTGTAGCTATTGACGGGAGTTTGTTGCTGTGGTGCCGGAGCCTGACGAGGATCGACAGCAGCGGCTGGTGCTGCTAGAGCTTTTTGAACTTCTTCTGCTGACTGGTAGCGATACCGAACCGATACTTCTAGCATTTTGCTCAGAACCTGAGTCATGTGCTTGCTCAATTCAACGTGTTTTTGCCACATCATTTCCCCTGTAGAGGGGTTGTACTCGATGTCTTTTGGCGATTTGCCAGTCATCAGATATACACAGGTAACGCCGAGAGCATAGATGTCGCTGGCAAAGATCGGTCGCATTGCCAACTGTTCGGGTGGTGCATAGCCAGATGTACCCACGGCAAATTGGGTGTTGGAGGCTTGCTCGACTCCTTCGACTGGTTCCATTTGGGCAACGTAGTTTTTGACGGCTCCAAAGTCAATTAAGACTAGTTTGCCATCTTGTTCCCGTCGCAGAATATTGGCGGGTTTGATGTCGCGGTGAATTACTTGCTGGGTGTGTATATAAGTAATTACAGGTAGGATCTCAATTAGAAAATCTCTAATTTTATTCTCTTTAAACAGTCCCATCTGCTTTACTTCTTGATGGATTGTATGTCCGCTGACATATTCCTGCACGAGGTAAAAGTTGCGACGTTCTTCAAAAAAGTCTAGTAATCGGGGAATTTGGGGATGGTTGCCAATTTTGCCCAAGGTTCTAGCTTCCCGTTCAAATAGCTCCCTAGCCATTCGCAGGAACTTTTCGTGGTTATTGCTCGGTCTTAATTGCTTGATCACGCAGATCGGTTCACCAGGTAGCGATACATCGATCGCTACAAAGGTAGCACCAAATCCGCCTTGTCCTAGTGATTTTGTGACTCGGTAGCGATTACGGACTAGCAATCTAGCACCACAAGCTTGGCACAGGAAGGCATCGACCGGATTTTTAGGTTGGGGACAGTCAGGGTTTACGCAGTAGCTCATTGAGCCTCACCAATGGAACATTTCTTTCGACATACAGTTGTTTCTTGGCGTACTTTTTTGGCTGCCATCAGCGCAAGTAGCCTCCCCTGGGGGGATTGGAGCTTCCCTCGATCGGGAAACCAGACTAGCTCAGACTCAAATTCAGATAAAATAACTAACCGATCTCTTGAGTTGTAGAGTAAGGCAAGTAAATGATTTAGCAATTTGCTTCTAATTCTACCGCTTTTATTCACACGGTGTATTGTCACCTCATAGTATATGTTCCCACTGCTGTCTCTGAGTTAGCATCACTGCCAACCGCAGATTGACATCAATCTCGTTATTTCTAAAGTACCCACAAGCAACTCAAAATATCTCTTGTGTGCGGAAATATTTCAACGCTGGCCCATTATCTCACTTTTTGGGGCGTGGGGGCATGGTGGTGTGGGAGGTGTGGCAATACGGTTCGGTTAGTGCAAAATCATTAATCTTGCCCTCACCCCCAACCCCTCTCCCAAGCTTGGGAGAGGGGTTGGGGGTGAGGCGACGGCGGGGTGAGGGCGCACTAACCGAACCGTATTGAGAGGTGTGGGGGAAAGACTTAGAATGTTTCCCCGTCTCCCCTGCTCCCACACCCCCACACACTCCAAGCTGATGCTCAATTGTTAAATTTACCAATAAGTTACTTGCGTAAACAAATTATTAATGATAGGTTATTCATCTGTGGCTGCAATTTAGCTCAAACGAATTAAGTAGCTAATCATACCTGGGGGTGTGGTGGAATGGTAGACGCGACAGACTTAAAATCTGTTATCCGTAATGGATGTGCGAGTTCAAGTCTCGCCACCCCCACTTTAGACAAGAACGGTCAGTTAGGCTAGAGTAGCCCACTTTTAAGGTTTGGGTAAAGCTTTAGCAAATAAGTATATATAGTAATAATTCCTGGATCGATGGTAATCATCAATCCCGATCGAGATCACTGACAACAAAGTTTATTCTTAAACAATAAATACAAGTTCCAACTTTTACTAGAGTTGGAATTTTTTTTGGTCATAAAACAGATTATTTTCCGGATCGATCTATCCAAACGTTGTAAATACAGAAACAATCGATTTGCAGTCAACAATAAAGCTTCAACAGGCTTGCCACTAGCACAGCCGAATTAGCCTCATTGCTGGCACAGCCGCTGCTTGGACGGATATTCTGGCCGCAGCAGGTGAGTACCGACAAGATTGTCGGTACTAATTTGTAAATCGATATTGCTAGCTGCAAAGTTAGCTACAACTCTATTTACCCCGAATTGACATGAAACTATCGACTAGTAACTGGTTGGCGAAAACGATCGCGCTGCCATTATTTATTGGAATATTAAACATTTTACCTGCGGGGGCTGAACAAATAGCTCGATCGAGAAATTCCGCTGCCGAACCATTGCCATCTGTCACAGATCTAAATCTGCTAGTACCCGTTAGTGCCAATCCACTACCACTCGACCGACCAGAACCATCGGAATCAGTCGAACCGATTTGGTCTAATCCTAATTCTACTCGCAAAAATTCACCAGCTTCAGTATTGCCAGAACGCAACACCCGTACTAACTCCACAACTAGACGCAGAAATTCTGCCACCACCGAAACATTGTCTAAAGAGCCTCAAAGAGTCAGATCCAGCTCTAGGCAAAACATTGCTGCCATTTCTCGTCCACCATTAAGTGGCAACTATTTACGCTTAGTCAGAGATCCTCAAAAAGGAACTAATGCTGTCGGAAATCCACTCTACACGCTTGAAGCTTATGTTCGCGGCGAAAAGTATCAAACGTTCAATGCGGTATCTGGTACAGCTCGGAGTCAAAATTTCAACCGCAATCGCGGTGACAATTCCGCCCCTTTACCTGATGGCTTATATAATGTCAGTAGCGAAATTGTACCTGGACAACTATACGAAGTTGGTAAAACTTTTATCGGCATTTATCCAACTTTTTCAACTGGTCGCACTGACTTAGGGATTCATCTCGATCGCAGTTTCAATCAGCCAAATGGCTACGACGGTACCGCAGGTTGTATTGGGATTGCTACTGTCGCTGAACGTAATGCAATTAATGAATTCATCGCTAAATATCGTCCCCGCAATTTATTTGTCAAAATTGAATCGTAAAATCGCGCCTGAGAGCTGCTCCAGCGGAAAATTGATCTCTGGTTAATTTTAGGTATTCTATGTTAACGATTTTCGCTAGGAGCGTCTGCCTCAGAGACTTCGATCGCCGAGAATTTTTGTGCTATTGTGACAGCAGTTATCTTTTATCAAGCTCGTTTATTCTCTATGGATCGCTCCAAAATTGTCGCAGTAGCAACGGGCGTAATTTCGATCGGATTAGCAATTGCCTATTTACTGATTGTGCAGATTATTGACTCTCGCGGTGAGATGCTGCCTGCACCAATAGTCGAGATCCTATATCGAGGACTTTTCTAAATCTAGACATTTTAATCTTGATCGTACTTTATTTATTATATCTGCAATCTACCATATAACTATTTGTTAATTTTGGGGAATTCAGTGGGATTAATGAAGAAATGAAAGATTGTCCTTCAACCACTGAATCTACCAAATTAATCAGTGCCTCGTTATTGCGGTTGCGGATGAAATCGCCGTTTTTTGGAACTCTGGCGATGTTTGTGCGGTTTATTCCCAGTGAAAATATCGCCGCTGCTGCCACTGACGGAAAAGATGTATTTTTTAATCCGAATTTTCTGAACTCACTATCTGACGCAGAACAAGATGGGTTGCTGCTGCACGAAATTTTACATGCAGCACTATTACATCCCCTGCGGTTGAGAGAACGGGATCCGCAACAGTGGAATATTGCTGCGGATATTGTGGTAAACGGGATGATTCTCAGTCAAATGGGATTTGAATTACCCCAAGGCGGATTACGCGATCGAAAGCTGGAACATCTCAGTGTAGAAGAAGTATATGAGTTATTACCACCAAATGCAGCAGATCGCTTGCCATTAACTAATCCAGATCTGCTCACGCCCAGCGTTGGCGATTTGATTAGAAGTACCGCAGATGGAGCTAGTTCCACCGATCTACAACAGCCGGAACGAATCGATCGTAACTATGCCCAAGAATTGACCGCCCACTGGCAACAAGCATTGCAACAAGCCACCGCCGTCGCCAACGCCAGCAAGCCAGGTAGCGGCGCAGTCGGAACAGATCGAGAATGGGAAGCTGTCGTCAATCCGCAGCTAGACTGGCAATCGATTTTATGGCAGTATTTAGTCCAAAACCCTACAGATTTTCAGGGCTTCGATCGCCGCTTTGTCGGACGGGGACTCTATCTTGAGGCACTTCAAGGTGAGTCAGTTCGAGTTTATATTGCGATCGATACCAGTGGTTCAATTACAGCGACGGCACTAGGCTCATTTATCGCAGAAGTGAGAAGTATTTTAGGTGCCTATCCTCATCTAGTCTGCGATCTATACTATGTCGATAGCGATATTTATGGCCCTCATCCTCTGAATAATCATTCAACGTTACCGATTCCCCGTGGCGGTGGTGGTAGTTCCTTTGCGGCATTTTTCGATCGAGTTGCCGAAGCCTATAGCGAACAAGTTCAACCCCTCTGCATTTATTTAACTGATGGTTATGGCGAATTTCCAGCCACAGAACCATCACTCCCGACACTCTGGGTAGTAACCCCTGGTGGCTTGGATCTGGATCTATTTCCCTTTGGCGAAACAGTGCGGTTGTTGGATCGGGGGTAGGGGGATGGGGAGACTGGGAGACAGTTAAAATTTGGCGTTGCTGAATTGAGGTATGATTTGCCCTCACCCCGCCAGATCCTTCGGCTCTGGCTCCCCTCTCCCAAGCTTGGGAGAGGGGTTGGGGGTGAGGGCAAAATCTATGCTTCATAAGTACTTGAGCGAAATTAGTTACACACATTAAATATTATAATATATCTAAGTTGTCAGATTGCACATCGCATAAATTGTTCAAATGTTTGTCCTCAGAGAGATCAACCCACTGTCCTTCAAGCTATTAGAAAGAATT
>JANNDL010000144.1:0-1665 GCA_031387665.1 Chamaesiphon sp. OTE_75_metabat_95
CATATCTATCAGTCGATCGATGGTACAACTGATTCCGAGCATATCTTCGCGCTATTTTCTAACGAGCTGCATACTCATCCCGAACTTCCCCTCGAAATCGCACTTCAACGGACATTAATCACTCTCCGCGATCTAGTTGAAGCAGATCGATCGACAATTTCTGCCAATATTGTGATTAGCGATGGTGATTGTCTGATTGCGTCCCGTTTCGCTCATCGAGCGACGGTACCGTCCTTATATTGGATCAAAGATAGTATCGATTATCCTGATGCGGTAATCCTAGCATCGGAACCGATCTTTGCAGGTAATTGGCAAATTTGTCCGATGCAAAGCATCATTACTGTCAGTAAAGATCTTGATGTCCAGATTCAGCCAATTTAGGCGATATGGTGAATGGATTTTAACGGAAACAGCAAGAATCGATCGATTACAAGAAAGAGCTACGCGGTTAGCCGCAAAGCTGCAAGAGTTGAGAATCGATCCAGAGTGAAGTTAGTTACAGTTGTTTCGACATAAATTCCCGCTCGGCTTGGAGTTGGGAAATGAGGCAGCGATCGTGTGATTCGATCGCTACCTAGATTTGTCGATCTAATTTTGCTGTCCGCCTCGAACGTGTTTTTTGTTTAACTCACAATGCCAATGCACCTGAGCCGTTGCCGGAGTAATGACAACATCTACATCGATCGATCCGATCGGATAAGTGCTGATTGCCGCGATTGTGACATGGGAAATAGTCAACAAATAACGCCTTAACTTAGATTTGATAGTCTTGTCCATTTGTTAGAATATTAATGTGTTTTTTACTCTCAGTCAGATGGACAACCATCTAAAACCGTTACTGTTACGCAGTAAGCTTTGTTTCGGTTTTCGTCTGGCTATTTTGTCCATGTATCAAGTATGTGCTGAAACCCTTGCAGGATAAAGTCCCTAGCGGTATCAGATTTGGTATAAATTTTGGTGTAAAGGTTTTATGGACGATCCCAAGTGGTTAGAATTTCTCGATCTCATCTCTATAGAGAAAAAACTAACAACTGTCCAAAAAACAACTCTAAAAGCCAAATTTCCAACCTTTAACGGGATGGCTAACGATCGGGATTTAATTGAAAAATTCGGTTTGACTGACACTGGTTGGAAGAAACGCCTGGGCAAGTCATACAAAATCTTTGGCATCCAGGGGGATGGGAATGATAAAGCGACCCCATTACAGAAACATCTACAACAGGAATCTCTGAATTGGCAGTGCAAGCAAGAGCAAGATTCGATCGATACTCCACCAATCCCCATTCCAACAACTCCAATCCAGCCGCCAACAACACCCCAAATCGACTGGCTCGATCGATCTCGTCAACTCCTCGAAGCCCAAAAATACCTCACTACTAACCGCCTCCTCAAAGAATCCAACCGCAAAATCGATGATGATATTAACGTAGGACTAGTCGAGCGGAAAGAACGCCCCAAAATGAAGGAGGTAGAAGACGCAGCGCAGGGTTCTCAGCTATATCATCCAGTCGAATACACTGATACCAAACGCTACGAGCATAAAGCTTTTCTCACCGAGGTGGTGGGAAAACCTGTTGGAGGCAAACACATCGCCATTATTGGCGAACCTGGTGCGGGCAAGACTACCATCCTGACTAAAATCGGTGTATGGCTGATTGGGCAAGC
>JANNDL010000168.1:0-27076 GCA_031387665.1 Chamaesiphon sp. OTE_75_metabat_95
AACTAAGATTCATCGGAGCATCCTGCGACCTGGGACAATTGGTCACTCCCGTCTTGAGGATTAGATAGACTATACCTGTGAATGAGCGGAAAGTTAATACCCAGGGCGGACGGCAGTTCGACTCTGCCCAGCTCCATAATATTTTAAAACCCGATCGAGACTAATCTCGATCGGGTTTTGATTTTGTCGAACGATTTATCCTACCCTAAAGCCTCAGTTCGACTACGCTCACTGAGCGGAGCCGAAGTGAAAGCCTAGAGCCTTGCAAAATCTTTAATAAAATTACTGGGAATTGCCCAGTGAGAATTTTTGATTTGGTGATGGAGGACATCACTAGCTTTGGAGCCATCTTCGAGGATTGCTGGATTACTCCACAAGGACTTGACTTGAACGCCATTGATACCGATTAATTTACCCGATCGATCGATTAACGCACCGCTACTGGTGCCGTGTTCGATCGTTAAATCGGAGCCAATACTATAACCACCAGCGATCGGAATCGGTAAGATTTGGACAATTTGACCACTGACAATATTTGGCTGCAAGGTTGCGCTAGGAGCGTCTTCAAGGGTCTGAGTAGTTCCCTTGAGTGGAAATCCAGCCGACCAGACTCGATCGCCTGATTTAGGGCTAATTGTGGCTAATTTGGCGGTAATGTAGGTACGATCGAGACTTTGAAACCGCAGCAGACTCAGATCGCGATTTTGACCAAGGGGTGGAGTAACCAGCGCGGCGGCGTAGATCTGCCCGTCGGGGGTTTGAAGTTGAAACGGGGCACTGGCTGACTGAATTACGTGGGCATTGGTAATCACCGTGTACACCCGTTGCTGTCTGGTCAGCAGCACTCCCGCACCGATTGTTTCGCCATGTGCCAGGATTTTGATCGAGATCGATCGCAGATGCTGCTGCAATTTTTGCTCCTGCATCGCACTCACCTCAGAGATCCCAAACCTTTGAGACAAAATCGTCGGGAGCCAGAGTGTCAGCGTTGTGATGTACAACATTGGTACCAATCTAGCAATCCAGTATTGCAGTGGCGAAAATTCGATCAGATCTGGTGGGGTATGCTTAGACATTAAAATCAGATCGGTAGGAAAACCGTAGTCTCATGGACATGCATTTCACTGCGGATGTTTTAGGATAAAGAGTAGTGCTGTTGTCAATTACGATCGAAAAACGAAAGACATGCTGGAACTATATCAATTTGAATTGTCCCATTTCTCAGAGAAAGTGAGATTAATTCTTGACTACAAAGGGTTAGCATACCGCAAAATTGAAGTTGTACCTGGAATGGGTCAACTGGAGTTATTTCGGATGTCAGGTCAAAGACAGGTGCCTGTACTCAAAGACGGTAATACAGTTATTGCTGACTCTACCGCGATCGCGCTCTATTTAGACAAAACTTATCCAGATCGCCCGATTATCCCGACAAATCCCCAACAAAAAGCAAACTGCTTACTCCTCGAACAATGGGCGGATAGCTCGATCGGGAGCAGTGGCAGAACGATACTATTAGAAAGCCTCAAGAGTAGTAACCTGCGTACCTCTATCTTACCTGTTGGCACGCCGGATATTCTCAGAAATCTGGTCAGCTCGATTCCCAGAGAGGCGATCGAGGTACTAGGATTGGGATTGGGCTTAACTCCAGATTCAATTAGAGCCGCCAAAGCCGAGATGCACCGCAGTCTCGAATCAGTCTGCTTATTACTATCCCAAAATGGCGGCTATCTCACGGGTGATACCCCTACTCTGGCGGACTTGACGGTAGCCGGATTGAGCCTGCTACTCAAAATTCCTGATGGCCCTTACCTGAATATCGCTGACAATCTCAAAGGTAAAGGCGTACCTGGTTTTGCCGACAATCCCGACTACGATCTATTCTTCACCTGGCGCGATAAGCTATATGCTGACTTCCGCAAACCCCACAAGCCAGATGTAACTGGTAATCGACCTGGAAAAGCAACTGCTCCGACTACAATTGCGATCGACTAACTAGGAAGATTCTCGCATATAAATTAGGGCTAAAATCCCCTCTTGAGAGGGGTGCCCATAGGGCGGGGTGGGTAAGATCTCCGCTACCCACAAATCCCCAACTATTCTGCATGTCCAGCATTATTGTCGATCGATTGAGCAAAGTATATCCGGTTGCAGTCAAGGAACCTGGACTCAAAGGGACGATCGAGCACTTCTTCCAGCGCAAGTACAGGCAAATAGACGCTGTAAAGGATGTATCTTTCCAAATCGAGGCTGGAGAGGTAGTCGGCTTTTTGGGTGCCAACGGAGCGGGTAAAACCACCACTCTGAAGATGCTCAGTGGTCTGATCCATCCATCGAGTGGCTCGGTAAATGTGGCTGGGCAGATCCCGTTCAAGCGCGACACTACTTTCCTCAAGCGAATCACCCTGGTAATGGGGCAAAAGCAGCAGCTCATCTGGGATCTACCTGCGCTAGATTCGCTCAAGATGAATGCGGCTGTGTATGGCTTGAGCGATCGAACTGCCGAGCTGCGAATCGGTGAGCTGTCTGAAATGCTGACGCTCCAGGGAAAACTTACCCAGCCAGTGCGGAAGTTATCCCTGGGCGAACGGATGAAAGCAGAGTTACTGGCGGCGTTAATTCACGAACCCCAGGTACTATTTCTCGATGAACCAACATTGGGACTGGATATCAATGCTCAGGTAGCAGTGCGCCAATTTCTGCGGGAATATAATCAGCGATACAAGGCGACGATTTTGCTGACGAGTCACTATATGACCGATATTACGGCACTATGCGATCGAGTCTTGGTAATTCACCAAGGGCAATTAATTTACGATGGTAGCCTCAATGGTTTGGTGGAAAGGTTTTCACCCTGTCGAGAAGTGAAAGTCGAATTTGCACATATTTACGCCCTCGATCGACTAGAACAGTATGCTCAAGTTAAAGAAGTCGATGGTGCGTCAACCAGCTTTCTGGTGCCACAGGAAATATTGACCAAAACTGTCTCTCAAATGCTGGGGGAATTAGAAGTAGTGGATCTTAGTATCACCGATCCACCGATCGATGATGTAATTGGTCAAATATTTCAATCTGGCAATGCTAAAAATTAGATGAATCTTAATTGCTATTAAAAACCCGACTCTCTTGTCGTTTTTTTATTCGGGGGAAACCCCCTAATAAAAACGCCGCTTTTTCAAAAGTCGGGTTTTTGGTCTAATCTATTAAGTTAAGATCCAGAGCGAATCCGAATCGGTTGAAGTGCTTCCTTGCGACCAGTTTCCCGATCGATAATTTGGCGAAATTCCTCGCCTTCGATCGTTTCTTTATCCAGTAATAGATCGGTAAGTAAATTAACTAACTCCCGATTGCTGTCGATAATTTCGACTGCTTTTCGATGACCAGATTGGATCAGGGCGCGGATCTCTCGATCGATCTTGGCGGCGACTTCTTCGGAATAATCACCATTTGAACCGAGGGAAAGTTTGCCCAAACTGGACATGCCGTACTGAGTCACCATATTGCGGGCGGTATTGGTGACTGATTCGATGTCTGAACTAGCACCCCAAGTTACTTCTGAGTCCCCAAAGATCACTTCTTCCGCTGCGCGTCCGCCCATTGTCATGGCGATATCGGCGAGGAATTCAGCGCGAGAGGTTAGTCCTTCTTCTTCGTTAGGTAGGTACCAGGCTGCGCCTTTGGAGCCGCCACGGGGCAGAATTGTCACCTTCTGGAGCGGATTGCAGCCCATAATTGCACCAACTAATGCGTGACCAATTTCATGGTAGGCAACTAGGCGGCGGGCTTTGCCATCGGGGATAAACCGACCTTCCATGCCCATGACGACCCGGTCGATCGCATCGTTAATTTCCGCCATCGTCATCGCTGATTTGTGGCGACGAGCGGTGAAGATTGCCGCTTCGTTTAGGAGGTTGGCTAAGTCTGCACCACTGAAGCCAGTAGTTCGACGCGCAATTACGTCCAGGGAGACAGCCGGATCGACTTTCTTGTCGCGAATGTGGACATTGAGAATTTCCAATCGACCTTTGCAGTCAGGTAGCTCAACTTTGACTTGTCGATCGAATCGTCCTGGGCGTAAGAGTGCAGCATCGAGAACATCGGCGCGGTTGGTAGCCGCAATTACGATTACGCCATTATTGCCCTCAAATCCGTCCATCTCGGTCAGCAACTGGTTGAGGGTCTGTTCGCGCTCATCGTTACCACCACCGATGCCTACGCCCCGTTGACGACCAACTGCGTCGATTTCATCGATGAAGACCTGGCAAGGTGCATTTTCGTTGGCTTTTTTGAATAAATCGCGGACGCGAGATGCTCCCACACCAACGAACATTTCGACAAATTCTGAACCAGAAATACTGAAAAATGGTACGCCTGCTTCACCAGCAATTGCTTTTGCCATTAGGGTTTTACCCGTTCCTGGGGAACCGACTAGGAGTACACCCTTGGGAATCTTGGCACCGACAGAGGTAAACCGTTCTGGCTGTTGTAAGAACGTGACGATTTCTTGGAGTTCTTCCTTGGCTTCTTCGACTCCCGCCACATCATCAAACATCACACCCGTTTTCGCCTGCATCTGGAACCGAGCGCGGGACTTGCCAAAACTCATGGCTTGTCCACCGCCAGCACCCGATCGACGAATAATCGCAGACAGTACGGTAATTACGAATACTAACAGGAGAATATTGCCGAGTAGTCCAAAAATCGCATCTTTGTTAGCCGATCTTTGAACACTAATTTCCACACCCTTGGTATTGAGCTTATTAAACAGCTCTGAGTTGTCGTCCAATAACAACACTTCTTTGCTGCGAATTCGGTTCTCAGGCGTGCCACCTGAAAGGGTGACTTTGGCAACTTTGGTAGCTGGATCGAGTTCTACTTTTGAGACTGTGCCTCGATCTACTTCTTTGAATAGTTCTCCATAGGTAAGTGCGTTGGGATCGTTGGGTTTTGCCAATACCGGACTACTCCAGACAACTCCCTGGGCGACCAGCAAGCCAGCCGCTAATCGCCACAATGACTTAGAAAATCGCTTCGACTTGATCTGGGAACTATTATGCATATATTTTGTTTGTATCCTTATACCTGCACCTGATACTGACTGTTTCGTCCGTTAAGCAATCTGCGATGCAGGCTTAAATATCTTCCAGTGTAGCTTCAGTTTTATTATTGCCATATTTAATCGCGGAATTAACATTTGGGTTTGCGGATATTACGATGGGGGGGAGTTGGGAGTTCGGAGGATAATACAGAACGCGAGCGTTTGATTCCAACTTTACTTCTCTTACTCTAAAACTCCCAACTGCCAACTCCCAACTCCTATGCCACCTTTGCCAATGGCGAAATCAACTTCACCTCCGTATTCAGCTTGACAAAATAGAGTTCAATGTTGAGATCGGGATATCTGTCGCGAATTGCCCAGTATGCGCGACTGAGGTATTCGGTGTGGGTTTTGATTTCAAGGACTGGGTTGTCGGCGAGATTGGGATCGATTTTTTGCTTGTAGACGGCACAATCTTCGTGGTCGAGGATCATTACTTTTTTAATGTGATGGATGCTGTAGGACAGTTCTAGCTGATCCCAAAAAGCATCGGCATCATATTGATGGGGAATCCCACTCAGAGCAAGGGAGGCTCCAGCCAAGCTGATAAAATCGTACTGCCCACCCAAATTTTGGAGTGAAAGGAAGTAGCGTTCTGCTTCTAAAATCCGGTAGTCGAAAGAACTCAAGACGAGTACCTTGGGTACTTTTGTTTCCGCTCTAGCAATATTGGGTGCGATCGTACTAGCGGTAATCACCACTCCGGTACTGACGAGCTGACGGAGAAATTGACGGCGATTCGGACTAGACGACTTGACTCGATCTGCATCATCGTTCTGAAAGCACTGACAACTATCCCGCATGTTAATTTTTTGCTCTAAATTTTGAAAAATGCTAACCTTCACCTGTGACTGTGCCCGATCGGATCGCGATTTAGATGGTCACAGACAGTGTACTAAGTTTATTCTACCAAAACCTGGGGTTGAGAAGTTTGGAAGTGAGTGATAAATAAATCGGATTGTACCAAGCACACAGGGATAGAATCATTAGCTACGTCTAATTACTGATAAATAATTGACTGTGGTATAATCTTTGGTATCAAATGTAAAAAAGCTAGTCTAAATATATTAAGTAGCTAAAGATTACCAGTGGTGGAAAGTCCCAATCTCCTGGAAACATTCGCGACCTTAATTGCTTCTGGATTAGGAGTAGACGATTACACATTCGGAAGTACCTGACGGTGAAGAGCAGTTAGTTGGACAGCCTTGCCACTTTGCTGCTGCTGCAAGCCAGGTGCTTGACATTTGTACTCATATGTTTTGTCTTTTTAAGAGATGCCTGCATCAACTACCAAGTGGGAGGATCTGCCGAACGAATTACCGATCGACTCAGACCAACTACACAAGATGAATCTAGAACTGGAGTTAGTGATGATTGCCATCACTGCCCTCGCTCAAATCGATCGTCAAGAGATCGGTCAAATTGCCAAGGAAATCGATGTTCGACAAGTCCTCGCCGCTTGGCGCAAGGAATGGCCTCAGGCTAAGTTTACCGCAGTCAAACAGCTCGATTCCGAACAACTGCGGTTGCTAGTCTCGATCGTCAATCGGCTGGCGTGCAAGTACCAAATGGTGGTGCGTCAAGGTGTGGCTGATTGGCAGCAAATGATCCAAGTCGATCGATTACCGCTAGAATCTCCATCATTGGCGACATACATCAACAATTTTATTAGCATTTATCAAGCGCGTCTGAGTGATGACACGAGGCATTCAGACGATGTATATTCACTTGAGTCACTCTCCCAAGCTGCTCTGACTTTACTAATCGAACTTTTATTTTATGGTGGCAACAGTGGACAGCAACGACTTTGGCAGGCATTGCTACAACGCTCTCAGTCAACAGTCATCCCCCCGATCCCGATTTAACCAAATTAGCAATTATTCTTCGGCGTAAAATCTAAATATATGGAATCAAATCACTTGACAACACGCACGTATACAGCATTAACCTGTAAATTAATTGTCTCAACGACAAGCAACCCTTCAGAACTTGGCTCCGAGGCAGGGGGGATGCCAAAACAGCCACAGAACCAGCCAAGACAGACTCCCGTTGATTTTACGCTCCAGTTGGATCGATCGGATTGTGGGGACTCAGAGGACATCACCATCCAAGGCAGCTTGCGCCAACTGAATCTACTCCAGCAGGTAGTCAGTGCCTACATTACTGAACTAGTCGCCAAGTTTCCCCTGCCGAATATGAACAGTAGCACTACTTCAGACGCAACTTCCTCAGCGACGCTCGATGGCGAAGCTTCTGCGCGGAACGAAACGCGATCGATCTCTACCCCAGAAATCGACACAGAAGATTCAAGCAGTAGTAGACTAGACCCTAACCACAATCCTCAACCTACACAATCGGAACTAATGAACAATTTACCTGGACTACGCAATATCTCAACCCAATCGATGGGATCTGGTGATATAGATTCTCAATTGACCCCCCCAGGGACTTCTGGTATCTCCAAATTCTTTGGTGGCTGGAACAAAAGTAGCGGCAAAAAATCGAAAAAGACCAAACAAAGACACACCCCCCTGGGCGCAGATGCTGGGGTCAAGTCTGGATTTGGGCAGCGTGAGGTCGAGCAGCAGTATCCTACTACACCCTACCTGACTGGCAACGCAAGATCACTCGATCGACAGCTCCATTTGGGCGATTTGGCCAACAGTAGCTCTGGCGACACAATTACCCTCTCCCCAATTCAACTATTCGACCTTTCCAACGTTCTAGATGAGCACGCAGCAGAAGAAGTGGTAACTAAGCAAAAACGCTCAGTCACATTCAGTCAGGCGAATCTGCCAGGGCGCAATCACGACCAAACGATCGATATTGATGCTACAACGGCATCCCTGTCTAGACTCCCAAATTTACCTAGAATGGCTACCGGATCGACTGGCGGATCCCAGTCTAGCCAAGTCTTCAATCGGACTCGGACTCCGAGCCGTTCTCGCCCTTCTGTTTCCTTGATATCAGTGATTCCTTGGGCTGCCGCCGCCGCTGTAGCTGTTGGGGTACCATTACTATTATTCGATTCCAAGCCCAATCCGCTCAAAGATGCCACTAGTAAGGTCAAACTGCCGGACATGGAAGGGGTGAAGCAAACTGTCACCGCTGCCATGTCACCGCCAGTTGTCGATCCCGAACCAACCACTGCCACCACACCTAAACAGTGGAATGAGCAGCCTGTAGCAGCACCTAACCCAAATCTAACACCGATCGTTCCCAATCCTCAACAGCAGTCAAATCCAATCACTGCCAGCACAGGGCTTCAGTCACCGCTACCAACTAATCCGCCAATCAACACAGGCACCCAACCCACTCAAACCACTAGCCAGATTGGGACCGCGCCCCTGCCCTCGACACTAGAGGGTAAACCCAGCTCAGATCTCCCCACCACGACCGGAATTCTGACTCAAAATCCCAAATCAGGCATCCTGAGCACTCTACCCCGCAATGGCGCAAAATCCGGCATCGCACCGAATCCACTCAGTGCTAATCAATTGCCTTTAGACGCGAATAGTCTTAGTCCTAATCGCATATTGCGTTCAGCAGGGAAAACAGGTCTAAATCCAGCGGTACCGTCATTGCCTGGTAGCACAGTAAAACCTGCCGGACAGTCAAATAGCAAGCTCTCCCCTGGCATCAAGCCTGGGACAGTATCAGTATCGACACAGCCGATTTTACTGCCAGCAGATTTACCAGGTATTGGCATTGATTCGCCGACATCCGCACAGATGCCCGTGAATTCAGCTACCGCCAAGCCGCGCCCTGGAGCCAAACCGACTAAAAAAGCCAATCCAGCAGCAGCAGCCAAAAGTGCCAGCGAAAACTCCGGTATTCCGACTGGCGTTGGGGTAGTGCCACAGCCACTATTTGAGCAAGGTACCCCCGTTCCAGCAAATCCCAATTTCATCGATCAAGTCCAACCACAAACTGGTGGCAATAATCTCGATGCGCCCAATCTCCCAATCGTCCCAGCCCAAGTATTCCCTACCAATACTAGTGGCAATTGGCCCTCGGATGTCATCGATAATCCAGCAATCCAAGCCACCAGAAATTATTTCCAATCAAAATGGAAACCAGGCACCCAGCAAAATCCCTTGCAGTACGTCGTCCAAATTAGTGGCAAAAGTGGACTAGTCCGTAGCGTCTCACCCCAAGGTGCCGCTGCGACAACCTATCTCAATCAGTCTAAAATCATCAAAGCCGGACAAAAGCTAGTTGCTCCAGTTCCAGGCGGTACGGATCAGAAGATTCGGGTTGTGCTTCAGCCGGATGGGAATGTTGATAGTTTTATGGAACCGTAGTTGGGACTGGGGGACTGGGTGACTGGGGGACTGGGAGACTGGGTGACTGGGACGACACAAGCGTCTTCATTCTTTCTCCAATGCTCCCCCGCCCCCATGTCCCCATGCCTCTTTTACACTAAAATCAATAACATCATTAAGGGGGTAGTTTGTGTTTAAACGTCATCGCTGGGCAATTAATCTAGTTGTGGCTGTGTCGCTGCTGGCTTTAACTGGATTATCATTATTTCCGATTTTCAGCTCGGTGTTGGATGGCGGTGTCGCTGTCGCCACTGAGCCAGGTAGTCTTTCTGCGGCTCAAACAACTCAGATTCAAGCCCAAGCTCAAGGCTACATGCAGGTACTCAAACGAGAACCTGAAAACCAAGTTGCACTCAAGGGTTTGCTCGATGCTCGGTTGCAGTTGGGGGATATCAAAGGCAGCCTGTTGCCGCTGGAAAAAATTGCAGCACTCAATCCCCAGACTTCTGACTACACCGTGCTGCTAGCTCAAACTAAACAGTACTTGGGCGACAAGGAAGGTGCTACTGCCAACTACCGCACAGTCCTAACTATTCAGCCTCAGAATATTAACGCCCTTCAAGGACTTGTCAGCCTACTTCTGGATGCAAAACGTCCTGAAGCAGCAATGGGTGCAGTTCAGACTGCGCTGAAGGCAAATGTAGCAGGGGTTGACACTACACCGCTGAAACTATTGCTGGCACAAGTTTATCTCACCCAGCAGCGCAACGCCGATGCACTAGGGATCTACGATGCTTTAACTGAAGTCAATCGCGAGGATTTCCGCCCAATTTTAGCAAAAGCTCTAGTATTCAAGCAGATGGGCAATCTCACCGAGGCACAAGCTCTGATGACTACGGCGGTAGATCTCGCGCCATCTGAGTACAAGGATCAGATCAAGCAGTTGGCTCAATCAACCCAACCACCAAAGGTTTCAGTCGCACCTAATCTGAGTGCTCCAGCACCTACTGCACCTACAGTACCTGCAACTGCACCAGCGAAGGCCACTACGACCCCCAAACCTCAACCAGTAAAGTAACTCTAGCAAATCCCCTCCACGGAGGGGTGGCGCGTAGCGATGTTTTTATTCTGGGGTTTCCCCGTCTTGTTGTTTCTTTATTCGGGGGGAACCCCCGAATAGAAACAACGCAGAATAAAAAAACATCAAGACAGCGACGGGGTGGGTAGATCCACGCAACACCTCCAGAAATGCCGTAGGGGTAAATCATGAATTACCCCTACGGCATTTCTAGGTGATAAGCTAAACCAAATTTCGATCGGTTAAAATCTCATAGCCATCTTTTGTCACCAGTACAGTATGCTCAAACTGGGCGGATAAGGACTTATCGATCGTTACAGCAGTCCATTTATCTGGCATCATTTTAGTAATCTTCGAGCCAGCGTTGATAATTGGCTCGATCGCGATCGTCATTCCGGCTCTAAGCTTGACATTGGGCATCTCCCGCGTGCGGAAATTGAATACTGACGGTTCCTCGTGGAGATTTCGCCCTACTCCATGTCCGGTAAAATCTTCCACTATACTAAAGCCATTGGCCTCTACGTGGTCTTGAACTGCCCCAGCCAAGTCTAGGAGGTAAGCACCCTCTTTCACCTGTTCTATGCCCTTATAGAGGGCTTCTTCAGCTACCCTGATTAGTTTAGCAGCAGCAGGAGTAACTGTGCCGACCCCGATCGTGATGCAAGAGTCCCCGTGAAAGCCCTGAAAGAACGCGCCCGTATCGACTTTGAGCACATCACCCTGCTTAATCACTTTCTTCCGGTTGGGGATTCCATGCACTGCTTCATCATTGATGCTGGCACAAATCGTTGCTGGAAACCCGTATAAACCTTTGAAGCTCGGAATCGCATCCATTGCCCGAATCCGTTTCTCCGCATAAGCATCCAAATCTGCTGTAGTCATCCCTGGCTCTACCATTTCCAAAATTTCCTTCAACACCGTAGCCACAATTCGCGAGGACTGGCGCATAATTCCGATTTCGCGCTCAGTTTTAATCTGGATCCCCTTTGATTGCTTTTTTTCGCGGGTGGCTTGAGGCTTGAGTAAGTCGGTGAGAATATTCATTTTGGGGTGGAGCAGGCTGGTAAAGTTAGTTGAGAGTTGAGAATTGAGAATTGAGCTAGACTGTGCTCCTCTTATTTTAGTACTTTCTCTGTTCGTTAGCCTAGCTGCTGTGCTGGAGAACTAAACGGCCGATCGTCCTCACAGGTTGCACTAATGTGTAGATACTATTCTTCAATCAGGTCTTGTGCCCGCCCTGGATCCGGACTAGTCACCAATATATCTATGCAGACGCAGTAACCTACTCTACAATTTACCTATCAATCCTCAGTTCTCAATTCTCAATTCTCAACTAACTTACCCATGTCTGAAAATCGGATTCGAGTAGCCAGAGACAAAGCAGAATTAGTCAAGTCATTAGTTGCAGCGGCTGATAATAATAGTCCATTTCAGACTTATGCAGACGTGATGTTATTTGCAGCAGTATTAGGTGCTAAACAACACCGACGAGTGCCATTAGGTGAAATCTCTAAAAAAGAACCAGGGCCAATTAGTATGGAGGTATTTATTTCTCGTGGTTACGATCCGGTGATGAAGCTAATTGCGATCGCCGCCACTGAAAATATTAACGTAATATCACCAGATCGAGCTGATTTTGAACAGCAGCGGATTAATATCTTTGAAGAATATGCCAATGGGGGATTGGAGTTATTGGCGCAAGAATTGTGTGGCGCGGTAGATTATACCGAGCGGATCTTGTTGATGTTATCGACATCAATGGATGCTCGCCAAACTGATTCAATCTCGGAAAATAGCGCGGTAGAATTCGATCTCCGCAAATTTCTGTAATAATTCAGACCCGATCGAAACAAAAGCGTCTAAAATATAGTCAAATCGATCAGTTAGTAACATGCGTCCATCATTCCACCTAACGGGGAATGCCGTTATTTGGAGATAATCTTATGAACGTTCTACTTCTCTATCCTCGCTTCCCCAAGAGTTTCTGGTCATTTGAAAAAACGATCGAACTGCTCGGTCGCAAGGCAATGTTGCCACCACTCGGACTGATCACTGTCGCGGCAATTCTCCCCCAAGAGTGGAACTATAAGCTAGTTGACTTGAACGTGCGGGAAGTGACTGAAGCCGAGTGGAATTGGTCGGAGATGGTGATTTGTTCGGCAATGATCGTCCAAAAACCAGATTTACTCGTTCAGATCAAAGAAGCTAAAGGCCGTGGTAAGAAAGTGGCGGTAGGGGGGCCTTATCCAACCGCTTTACCTCACGAAGTCAAAGATTTTGCTGATTATTTAATTTTAGATGAGGGTGAATTAACCATCCCCTTATTTGTCGAAGCAGTCGCCGCAGGGCAGCAATCTGGTACCTTCCGCGCTCCCAATGGGGAACGTCCCGATGTGACAATCACGCCAGTACCTCGGTTTGAATTGCTGGAATTTGATGCTTATGCCGAAATGTCGGTGCAGTTTTCACGGGGCTGTCCGTTCCAGTGTGAGTTCTGCGATATTATCGTGCTATATGGTCGCAAACCCCGTACTAAAGCCCCAGAGCAGCTCCTCAAGGAACTCGATTATCTCTACGAGTTGGGTTGGCGGCGGAGTATTTTCATGGTGGATGATAATTTTATCGGCAATAAGCGGAATGTTAAGTTATTCCTGAAAGAACTTCTGCCGTGGATGGTTGAGCATAAGTATCCATTCTCATTTGCCACTGAAGCTTCGGTGGATTTGGCAAATGACCAAGAGCTGATGGATGAGATGGTTAAGTGTAATTTTGGGGCGGTGTTTTTGGGGATTGAAACTCCCGATGAAGCGAGTCTAGCTCTGACTCAAAAGCATCAAAATACCCGCAGTTCTCTCAGTGAAGCGGTTGATAGAATTGCCGCTACTGGAATTCGGGTGATGGCTGGATTTATCATCGGTTTCGATGGTGAGAAAACAGGCGCGGGCAAAAGAATTGTTCAGTTTGTAGAGCAGACCAATATTCCAACTGCGGTATTTAGTATGCTCCAAGCTCTACCAGATACGGCTCTGTGGCATCGATTGACCAGGGAAGGTCGAATGCGGGTGGAGGGAGCGAATATTAATCAAACGACCCTGATGAATTTTGTGCCGACTCGTCCCCTGGAAGAAATTGCCTACGAGTACATGGATGCCTTTGATGAATTATATGAGCCATCGAAGTTTCTCGATCGAACTTACCGTCATTTTCTCACTTTGGGTCAAGCTACTTATCCTGATAAGGGCGAGGGACGCAAGAAGGCAATTAGTTGGATTGTGATTCAGGCGTTCTTGACGATCTGCTGGCGACAAGGGGTGGTTCGCTCTACCCGCTGGCAGTTCTGGCGCAATCTCTGGAGTATGCTCCAGGTCAATCCAGGTGGGGTGAGTAGTTATCTGGGGGTATGTGCCCAAATCGAACATTTCTTGGAGTACCGAGGGATTGTCCGCAAGGAGATTCAAGCTCAGGTGGTGGAGTTCTTGGCTGGTGAGGCGAAGGTCAAGGCGGCGGCGGTTACGTTGGAGCCTGTTGTGGCTGTGGCTGAACCTGTTGTCTCTTAAATGCCAAATTTAGACCTATTCGATCATCCGTAATATGCTGTAGGGGCGGGTTTATGCTAGCCAGTAGCGATTTGCACCATTAAATATCAAACGAACCCGCCCAACCCCACCAGCAACAATCGATTATCGGTGCAGAATTAGCAGAATATTTTGAATCGGGACTTTTTCATCCCCCAATTTAGCGATGTTATCTGGTCAGCAGGGATGCTTTAATTTAACTGTTTGACGCGGTTCGCTGTAAGGTGACCGATCGCAATTTTAGGTCACATCTGTTATTCGATCGATCTACCGTTCGTTACAGGTCATAATTGCTGCTTGCTTATGAACGTTTTTAAAGCTGACCTCCATCAAAATGTTCATGTAAGAACATTTTGATTTTGATAATAGTACGGGTTATCCTCACTATAATTATCTAAAAGTCGATCGCTAATTGATGTTTCAATCTCCAAGGAATCCAAGCTTTTGTCCAAACTCGCCCTTATCCACTAGTAACATTCAAATTGTTCGGGCTATGGATGATAAATCTACGGCATCCATTCCACGCCGATACCGACGCGACTGTCGTAGTTTTCCTTGGCATTCTGCTGCTGAATATCTGTAGACAGTCGCAGATTTTCAGTGATGGCATAGCCAACTGAAAAAGTCGTTAAACCTGTTTCTGTCGGACTACCAAATCCCACCCAACTTTGACTAATCGCGACATCGGCACCACCCCCACGGGAAGGCACGATCATTACTTTGGCACCCAGATTTAAACCATCTCGATTGTATTTATCAGTTTCGAGATGGCGAAATCCCACTAGTGGCGTGATATTTACATAACCACCAAGTGGAAATAGATAGTATTGAGCATCGACCCCATAGGCGGTGCGCTTGCCAGTCGAGGCGGAATTGTAATTGATACTAGCCGATAGTCCACTTCGTCCAAAGAAAATATCATCAACGGCAGCATGAAAGCCGCCAGCTTGATTGGCGGAGGGATATTGAGAGTAGCCAACTTTTACCCTTGTCCGAAAACTTGGTTCGGTTTTGATCTCATTCTGGACATCGGGAATCCCCTTCATCCATTTTTGCAAGACGGGACTACCCTTGATGATTTCAGGAGCGATATCGATCGAATTATTATTATCTGTAGCCGGAGTTTGAGCCACTAGATTCGATTTGCGCTGTATCCTAATGGGGCTAGCACTGCTGGGCAAGCTTTGCCCCCAGCAACTCAGGCAGACAATCGCTGTACCAATTAAGCTGCGGTACAGACTTCCCAGTTTGAAAATATGACGATTTCGGTTGAGCAATTTACTTGTGGGAGCGTGCTGAGTCGATTTAGTCATATTTTACCATTGGGACGAAAAGTCATCGGTCTATTCTTCAACGCTGGTAGCAGTGATGTCCAGTGGATTGGATCCAAAATCATCGTCAGCTAACTCATTATGAGCAGTTGTAGACATAGAATCATTGACAGCGGTTGCTGGTGAATAGTGCCGATAAATTGAACTAATTGTGCCTCTGGCTTGATAGCAGTAAGCGGCGATGATAAACCAAACTCCAAACCAGGATTTGGATTCAAAGCCATAGCCGTTAAGATTGCAAAGTAAACTTTCGCCAATGTCGCCCCAGCCGCTACTACCGCAGACTCCAAACGTGTGATTGAATAGCTCAACAATCGCAAATGATACCGCGATTGTACCTGTAGCGTAAACTCCCGCCCATAATGATTGCCGACTGGGATACCAGGTAACTGGTGATTGTCTCCAAATATACCAGCCCCAATGAAATAAGAAAGCAAAAAATAAACTGGGCAGCAATATATTGAACACCATTGAGATTGCAGCGACTAAATACTGCTGTTCTACAATAATGGCATTAACTGAAAAATTCCAGCTTGAACCCAAGAAGCTAGCCACTGGCAAGCCAAATGGCAATAAAACTAGAGTTTGAAGCCAAGCTTGTCGCTTGGGTAAAATCGCTGCCCAATCCAACCGTCGTTTGCGTCCATCTGCAAACTCACCCATATTCTGTGTCATAACTACTGCACCCTCGATATCCTTAAGATATTTGTTACCCAATTTTATAGTTCCCCATCGATCGAGAGATATCTCGATCGTTCACAAATAGTTACCCACTAGTTATTCTTCAGATTAATCGATAACTAGCCGCAAATAATTAAAAAAATATGTATTTATATTTAATTCGTCACGGTATTGCCGAAGATTCAGATCCCCTCATTCCAGATTTAATTGCTAGTGATGAAATCCGTACACTTACTAAGACAGGACGCAAAAAATTTACACAAGTTGCCGCCAAATTGCAAGAATTAGATCTAACTTTCGATCTGATTATTACTAGTCCCCTAGTTCGCGCTCGTCAGACAGCGGATATCCTCGTCGATAACCACATTGGTTCCCAATTAGAGCTATCTCCAGACTTGAAACCCAGTGGCAACTTGCCCACTTGGTTGACGGTTTGGAATGCTAAACCTCTAGATTCAGGTATTTCTACGGTAGCCCTCGTTGGACATGAACCCAACTTAAGCCAGTGGGCTGAATTACTTGTATTTGGCAAAGTCTGTCACAAGTTAGTTCTCAAGAAAGGCGGCATCATTGGCTTGAAATGTGCCGATGGTCGAATCGAAATTGGCACCGCTCAACTCCACTGTCTCATTCCTCCGAAATATCTGTACTGAATTAATTAACGTGAGTTTTCTGGCAGAAAGGTTACGTCAACGGGATAAGAGAAAACTACTCTAAAAATAACCAGCTAGAAGTTTAACAGTACTTCTAGCTGGTTGTTTTACATTTGACTAATCAGTTAGGTCAAATGATTAATTAAATTAGCACCTGCAACTAGAAAGTAAAAGTACTTCTGACGACACCGATTAGGGCACTGTTACCACTAGTTTGATTAGGCGCAGTTAGATAGATCAATCCAGGTGTAATGCTGAGATTATCGCTAAATTTGTACTTGTAGAAACCTTCGATGTGATAAGGAACCGTACCTTGACCACCAACATGAGGCTCAGTACCAACTAACAATCCAGCTAGACTACCTTTACCATCAATATTTGGCACAGAAACACCAGCTCCATAACTCCAGATATCTTGCTTGCCGACGGCAGCTTTGTTAGCATTTGTATTCATTACAAATCCATTGAAAGCTAGGGTGTCACTTGCTTTAAAAGCAAACTGAGCACCATAGGAATTGGCAGTGATACCATTAGGTGTAGCCACACTATTTGCTGGATTAGTATTGGCAAAACCAGTACCTGTCAATCCAGCCGGACCACCAAAACCATAGATAGCATTACCAGCAGTATGGAAGCTATTAACGTAAGTTAAACCAGCATCAAATTTATCGCTGAGTTTAAAATTTAGCTGTCCTAGTATTGAATAGTCACCGTTGAATAAACCTTGTCCAGCGACAGGTCGGTTGGCACTAGTAGCACCTGCAAAGTAACCAAGCGTAACAGAAGTTAGCCCACTATCTGAAATAGGTAAACTAGTCCCAACTCCGGCACCACCACCAATTTTGTAAATTGGGCTAGATTCGGCAAAACTGGAGAGGGCACCGCTACCACCTGTGAAGTCCTCGAAATTAGGGCTGTAGCTAGGTGCATAGTCAACGTGGATACCGTTGAATGCAGCGACGTACACGTTGGTATTGCTCACAGGGAATTGATAGGCTAACCAATCGATCCCAACGCTATTCCCGTTCACAAATGGGATACCTTCAGAAACTTGAGCACCTTCACCAGTTGCACCATTGGTCAAGTTGCCATTTACACCTGGTTGGTTGCCAGTTGCTAGTCTTGTCCAGAGTCTGTCTTGTCCGCTGAAGCTAGTTTCAAATAATAACCGGACTCGATCGCCCAGCACCGTATTATTAGATGTAGATCCACTAGTCGTACCAGCCAGGTTGAAGATCACTTCACCTTTGAGCTTGGTAGTAGTCGAAAATTGATTCGCTTGCGCTTGAGCGATTTTCTTGTCTGCACCAGTGAGCCGCACGTCAATTTCAGTCAGTTGAGCGCGGTATTCTTGCGTCAATCTCTTGATCACTTCCAGATCCGCCGCAGTTACTGCTGGTGGCTGCTGAGTGCCTGGTTGAGCTGACGGTGCTTGTTGCGCGAGTAGTGGCTCTACTTTTACCAAGCAAGTATTCAAAACACGGGCAAATTCAAGCGATGAAACAGATTGATTTGTCAGGGTAGAACCACAACCATATTTGGCAGCAACACCTTGAAGGGCGGTATATTGCCAGTCTCCAGGTTTGACGTTATCTGTCGCTACTTCAGATTGAATCGTCGTCGGAGCTGCTTCACCAGCAGCTACTTTGGTTGGTACTACGCCATTAGTATTATCCCTAACTGGTGCCGCGATCGATCCGCTCGCCAATAACAAACTGACGCTCAAGGCTACGGGGCTAATTAATACAGATTTCCAAAATGCTGATGACATCTGGGGGTTCTCCTCACAGTTAAATTTAAGGGTGTTCTACTTGACATCGATTTAGCAGCAAGTGGCTTGGGTCAAATTAATCAGATTGGCTCTGCCTTTGCTTCCTAATTTAACCTGGCACTAATTGCCGTACACAAACTCCATCATCTCCAAATACTGACAAGATCTAGCTTAATCGTCTTGTCAGCCTAAATACTGATAGTCACGATACAGTTAACTGGCATATTTATAGATTGTCAAGATGAAACTTATTATAGGCTGCAACGATTCTGTTCCGATCGACTTTATCGAGATTTCAGAAAAAGTTAAGTATGACGCGGCAGCAATGGAGTGTCGATCGATACAATTAATACGGTGATTCGGCGGAGCGTGGGAGATGGGGCGACTGGGGGACTGACTTTATTCTGACTGCCTGACACATCTTTAATTGAGAGGCAAAAGTCAGGGTTTACAAGTGATAGTAACGATTCGCTCGAACCAGATGGAATCGTAAAAATCTAGTTGAGCCTTCTTGGACGCAAAGCAAGGTTCTGGATCTTTATAGAACAGAGGAATAGGAACAAGTAATGTTCGTCCTTTATTAATCACACCACGAAGGTATCGCAAACCAATTTTGAGGTAGCTTAAACCACGTCGCCAGTGGGGGTCAACAGTAGTGCGTAATCCCGCAATAGTAACAGTCATACCAGTTGTTGTGGCATAGAGAAGGGCAACAGCCGCAATCAGGTACAAGCGTTTAAGAGCATCAGTGTGGCGAAGGCGAGAATCTTCTAATTCAAAAGCACCTGACTTACTGTCTAAAAATAATTCTTCGACACAAAAACGTGAACTATAATTCCACAAAGTTTGCAAACTTGGCTCTTCGTCAGTAATCACCGCCCAAGAGTCTTTGGCTCCCTTGACCGTTGCTAGCACTAAGTTAGCTCGGTGTATTCCATCTGCCCACAAACCTACATTTTTTAAAAGTTTAGCCTGATTCATCGGTGGATAAAGCTTCCCCACCTCGATGGGGTGACGGTTAACACCATGCACCAAGACATCACATTTGAGCCTGAGTGCGTAATGCCAATCTGTTAATTTCAGCCATGCCATCAAATCATGGCAGGCAAATGCTCTATCGGCTAAGAGGATCACATCATCATGCCCACGCAACAACCATCTAGCCTTGCGAAGCAGTCTTTTGTAATCTGAGAAGGCAACAGTGGCACTTTCATGTTCCAGGACATCCCATAACAACGGGATGGCTCTTCCACAGCAGACTACCGATAAATGAATCATGCAGTACTTATCCCATAACACTGTTGTATCGATGGCTAAAGATAATCGCTGGTTTTTCCATTGACTCAATGCTGCCATTACTAGTGGGAGGTAAATGTGTTCAACATTAATCTTGTTGTTCGTCAAAAATCGTCGCCATCGTCTTTCAAAACTTTGGGCTTGGGTGGCTTTACTGGTCACGTGTGGTTCCCACGCTGGCAGACTGAGCTTGCCACTTCCAATTAGGGCACTCACCATCCACCCTAATGTCTTTAAATGTCTCCAGTCTTTGACTCGACTGTATTGACTAAAAAATCCTAATAATTGAAGATACAGAGGAGTAGAAGCATTCATGCGAATTTCAGCTATTTGTTCGTAACTTTAGCTTCTCATGTTTTTCTACTCTTTTCTACTCTCTGTCTGCTTTTGAGGCATTTGTGTCAGGCAGTCAGGACTTTATTTCTGTCGCTCAGTAATAGTTTGCCAGCTATCAACTATCAACTAATTAATTATTTTCCCATAGTCTAATTTAAGCACTCGATCGGCTAGATGGAAATATCGATCGTCATGACTGATTACTAGCACTAATTTACCCTGTTGTTTAAGTTCTGGCAAAAGCTGCTGGTAGAAAATCTCACGAAAGAATGGATCTTGATCTGCTGCCCATTCATCAAATAGGTAAATGGGACGATCTTCTAGGTAGGCAGTGAGTAAGGCTAACCGTTTGCGCTGACCTTGAGAGAGTGCGGTAGTCGAAAGTTTACCATCTTGAACTGAGACTTTATGGGTGAGTTGCAGTTGCTCCAGATACATTTTCGCCTGAGCATCTACATCAGCTAATCGTAAACCAATGAATCGATCGAATAAATAGAAGTCAGCAAATACCGTCGAAAATAACTGGCGATATAATTCGCGATTATTATCGTCAATTAGTTTACCATCTAGCTTAATTTCACCACGATCTGGCACATATAAGCCCGTTAATAACTTCGCCAAAGTAGATTTACCACTACCATTGCCACCGACAATAAATACTAATTCACCTGGCTTGAGGGTAAGATCGATCGGACCTAAGCTAAAAGTTGTATCCTCTCCAGCTAGCTGATAGCTGTGAGCAGCTTGCCTAATCTCAATCTGCTCAAACTCACTCTGGTGATGCGTAATTCGTGATTGGGTTTCCGCACGGCTAGCCAGCGACAATCCCAGCGTATCGATCTTGCGGAGTGCTACACCTGCTTGACTCAAACTTGGTAAGATCGATAAGATATTGCCGATCGGACGCATCAGATATGACATCGTAATCACATATCCTGACAGCAACTCTGACGAGAATTTACCGATTTGGGGTAGTCCATATACCAACAACCCCAGCAACAAAAAGAAGGACAAATCACCTAAACCACTGGATAATGCGATCGCCCGTTGACTACCGATCCGATATTCACGTAAATTACTAGCAGTGGCTTGTAAATCCGCCGCCAAAAAATCTTCCCGCCGCTCGGAGTGCAGCTTGAGTTCTTTAATCCCATCCGTAATTGCCTGAAAATGCGTCATCAGCACATCATTTTCTTCCCGCGCTTTGTCAAAAAAGCGAACAGCTTGATTAATTAGCAATTGAACTAAGCTAATTGCCAATACCAAAAATACGACTGTCCCCAACAGCACCCAAATTGACAGCCAACCCAGGTAAGTTAACGAAGCGAAGATGATCGCCAGATTAATACACAGCGTCGGCACACTAAATACCGCACCAGAAATCGCCTGAATATCTTCCGTCAGCGTCACCAGCAGCCGACTCGCACCCAGTTCCTCCAGATGTCGCAATGGCGAAGCCAAAATCCACCCGCTAATCCGCAGTCGCAACTTGTACACCGCATCTTGCGCCAACTGCACCAGCAAAAACTGCGAAGCTAAATTAGTCACTAATACCACTCCTACCAGCCCCACAAAGCCCCACAGGAGCTGCTCAGGTGCTTGAGGGCGTTCGGGAGTGATTTGACTGATCGATCGATTAATCAGCGCAATTGCGCCAGCACTGCCAATTCCACTAATTGAACCCGTAATTGCGGCAGCGAGGACGCTAATCCATGAGGATTTGAGCAGGAATTGGATGAGATTCATCGTTTGGGGATGGGGAGATGGGGAAGTGTGGGGGTGTGGGGACATGGGGGAAAATCCCCTCTTGGGAGCGGCGGTTTTATTCTGGGGTTCCCCCAGAATAAAAAACCGACAAGACAGGGGTGCCCGTAGGGCGGGGTGGGTAAGATCTACGCCACCAATCTAGTCCAATTCAATCCAATCTTCCTAAAGCCTAAAGCCCAAAGCCTAAACAAATAACCCCCAGCAGTACTGAGGGCTATCTATTAAACAACTAATCACAAATCTAGATTAGGAAAAATCCTGAATGATGTAGTCAAAATAGGGAGCTGTAGCTGCTGCGTCTTCATCACTAAGCAGATTTAGGGCGGCGGTTTTGAGGGCAGCGATTCCGTCAGCCATTCCATTCACTGGCACGCCAAGGGAATTATACATGTCCCGCACACCAATTAAACCGATTTGTTCGATCGGGGTGATATCACCAGCAAGTACGCCGTATGTTACCAATCTGAGATACCAACCGTAGTCTCTCAGACACTGAGCGCGTTGTTTTTGACCATAAGAATTGCCACCAGGGGCGATATAGTCAGGATGCAACTTCCATAGCTCCTTACTTGCAGCCTCGACAATTTTCTTTTCGGCTGCTGCCAAAATAGTGACGATCCGAATTCGCTGTTCCCCAGTTTGGAGGAAAGATTGGATATTTTTAAGTTCTCCGCTACTGGGATAGCGCAAAGCGTCATCAGCTTTGAGAATAACTTGACTAACTACACTCATATTATTATTTGCGATCGACTATCATGAATATTCTATTACAGTACTCCAGCCATTCCCAGTACTGCAAGTGAAGCTACACAAAATCTTTGGCAAATCTTTACAATTAACGGGTAGTCAAGAGTTGGGAGTTGGACATTAGAAAGTACGCAGCTACGATACAACAGACAACCCAATCCTGAAAATCCCATAATCCTAAAATCCTGATTAAAAGAGGAGTTAAGCATGAAACAGTTAATCAGAATCTCCAAATCACTGCTAGTTACCTACTACGCCTACATGCTAGAGTATCGGGCAGAACTTCTACTCTGGGCACTTTCTGGCTCACTCCCATTCATCCTCATGGGTGTGTGGAGTGAAGCAGCGCAGCAGGTAGATTTTGGGCTGTCGTCGATCGAGTTTGCCCGCTATTTTCTGGCAGTATACTTAGTTCGGCAGATTACTGTCGTTTGGGTGATTTGGGATTTTGAGCGGGAGATTGTCGATGGGAAGCTATCGTTTCGATTGCTACAGCCATTAGATCCAGTTTGGCATCACATCGCTTCTCATGTCGGCGAACGCTTTGCTCGGTTGCCATTTATCTTTGGATTAGTCAGTTTATTTTTTGCACTATATCCAGGTGCATTTTGGCTACCTAGCTTGCAGAATCTAGGACTATTTGCGATCGCAGGTGTCGGGGCATTTATGCTCCAGTTCACTGTTCAATATACCTTTGCCATGTTCGCTTTCTGGACAGAAAAAGCCAGCTCAATTCAAGAAGTCTGGTTTTTAATCCACCTATTTTTGTCTGGTGCAATTGCGCCCCTAGAGCTTTTTCCCCCAGAGATCAGAACAATCTTACGGTGGACACCATTTCCATATATTATCAATTTTCCTGCTAGTATTTTAACTGGATTAAAAGTTGATTTTGTCCACGATTTTGGGATGATGCTAATGTGGATTGCTGTATTTGCGATCGTCAATCGCTGGCTCTGGCGTAAGGGTTTACGTCAATATTCAGGCATGGGAGCTTAATTAGTTGATAGTTGATAGTTGATAGTTGATAGTTGATAGTTGATAGTTGATAGTTGATAGTTGATAGACAAAGATATCAGATTTAGAGACAAACCCAATATTTTAGAGATGCTGAGTTTATCTCCGCGCAACCCAACTTGCAAATCTAAACCACTAATAACATGTCCAAATACTTAAACCTAATTCAAATCTTCTGGAGAACAGCAATTTCTGCTGAATTAGAATATCGACTAAATTTTGTCTTTGCTGCTCTGAGTAGCTTAGGTGGATTAGCTGGAAGTTTATTCAGCTTATTCCTGTTTTATCGTAAAGGCTACAACTTCCAAGGTTGGCGATGGGAAGAAGCGTTGATTGTTGTAGGCGTGTTCACATTATTAGAAGGATTTGCGAGTACATTCCTCGCCAGCAATCTCAGTCGGATTGTCAAACATATTCAAGACGGTACTCTCGATTTTGTCCTACTTAAACCGATAAATTCCCAATTTTGGCTGTCTTTTCACAGCTTTTCCCTGTGGGGAGTACCAGATATGTTGTTTGGATTAGCGATTGTTATCTACGCTGGAAATCTCCTGGGAGTGGGAGTGGCTGCTTATTTACTCGCGACGATTCCATTAGTATTTGGGATGGTGATTATGTACAGCCTGTGGTTTATGCTGGGTGCGACAAGTATTTGGTTTACCAAGATTTACAACCTGACGGAAGTACTCAAAGGTTTGCTGGCGGCGGGGCGATTTCCAATTGGGGCTTATCCAGCTACCTATCGGTTCTTTTTCACATTTATAGTGCCAGTGACATTTTTAACGACGGTACCTGCTGAAATGCTGCTAGGGCGAGGAGATCTACTCTGGACTGTGAGTAGTGGCTGCTTGGCTGTGGTGCTACTATTCCTGTCAGATCGCGTCTGGCGATTTGCACTCAGGTTCTACACCAGTGCTTCTAGCTAGATTCAGAGTTAATAATCAGGAGTCTAGTAACCCCATCCTAAAAGCATAATTAATAATTATTAATTATTAATTATTAATTACTAATTAAGCCAAACCTTTTATAATCAAAGGATATGAATAACTATTTAGTCGCAGTATTATCCGATCGCATCCAAGCCGAATCCGCATACACGATGCTGGAGAAACAAGGATTACCATTAAACAAAATTAACATTCTCGGTCGCGGTTACAAAACGGCAGATGAATTTGGACTAATCGATCCAAATGATGTTGCCCAGAAACAGGCAAAACTAATGGCAATTTGGCTAGTCCCTTTTGGATTTATTGCCGGAATTGGCTTTAGTCTCTCCACTAATCTTCACACATTCGCGTGGGCAGGAGAAATAGGCGATCGAATTATCGGCGGACTGCTCGGTGCTATCGGTGGCGCAATGGGTAGCGTATTTATCGGTGGTGGCGGCGGAATCGCCTTTGGCAGCGGCGACGCGCTCCCATATCGCAACCGCATCAATGCCGGAAAATATCTCATCGTCGTCGAAGGTTCTCAACTACTGCTCCAACAAGCAACCACAGTACTCCGCAAATTCGATCCAGAAAATATTCAAAGCTACATTGATATGTATCAATAGATATTTGGATTTGTGTGTTTATAGCTAAGGGCAGAGCCAAAACAAATTTTTGGTGTAATTTATCCACTGAGTTGTTAACTATCAACTATCAACTAATTTAATGCTACCGAGAGAAGAATTATTAAAACGAGTCGAGAATCGTGAAATTGTCGCCAGAATTATCGACTTAGCAGAGAAGGCAATCAAAAGTTGGGAAGTCGTCGAAACCGATTTTCTCTCCCCACCAGAAATCGCCGAAGTTCGGGAAGTATTTAGCCGTCTGTCTGATATCGAAATCATCGCCACAGGTGGCTATCCCCAAGCCGAACGGCAACGTCTGGGCATCTGTCGGAGCGAATTACCATTTGAACCCAGTCAAGTCCCCCTAGCGGCTGTACACATCGCAGGCAACTTCTTATTCGATCCGCCCACCCATCGGGACTTTTTGGGTTCGATGCTCGGCTGTGGCATCGTCAGAGACAAAACAGGTGATATCATTGTCCTTGGAGAACAGGGTGCTCAAGCGATCGTCGCACCCGAATTAATCCCGTTTTTAGAAACCAATTTGGTTCAAGTTCGATCTGTTCCCGTCAAAACTAGACAGATCGAATTGAGCGAATTAAAGATTCGTGAACCGAAGAAAAAAGAGATGGTAACAACCGAAGCTTCGATGCGATTAGATGCGATCGCATCAGCCGGATTTGGGATGTCTCGCAGTAAAATGGTGGACATTATTTCCAGCGGTGACGTGCGGGTAAATTGGAAGGATGTCAGTCAATCTTCCCACGCGCTCAAAGCAGGCGATCTAGTCGCAATTCGCGGCAAAGGCAGACTAGAAATCGGCGAAGTCGCCATCACTAAGAAAGAAAGATATCGCATTAATCTAACCAGATTTATTTAAATATTAGCTGTGATTAAAGTCGTAGATTCTAGCTGTTGGGCAATGGGAGCATCCCACTTTTTAAATAACCCTCACCCTAAATCCCTCTCCCTAAGGGAGAGGGACTTTGAATCCGGCTCCCTTCTCCCTGAGGGAGAAGGGCTGGGGATGAGGGCAATTAACCTACGCAAAAAAAGTGGGATGCTCCCTTGGGCAATCAGCTTTGCCTCCCAGCTAGAATCTATAATTATCAACTATCAACTATCAACTATCAACTAATTACATGCAGGTTCAATTTCGCGAATTCAGTCAATTTGATGTTTGGTTTTGGTTAGAGTTTGTCAATGTCCCATCCGAGCAAGAAAAAAAGCTAGTTGAAGAAGTCTTTTCCTCATGGTTTTTCTTGGGTAAACTAGGCGGTTTTAATGCTGAAAATAGCCAAGTCCAAGAAACGGGTTTAGATCTGAGCTATATGGACTATGATAATGATGCTGCCAGCAGCAGTATGATGTCGGTCATGCACAACATGGGTGATTTTGAATATGAAGGTAACTGGGCACGCTGCTGGATGGATTTGGGCACTAGTGATGCGATCGCACTTGATGTTTTGATCAATTCTCTCTCTCAATTAAATACAGAATACGTCGAAATTGTCCAGATGTATATTGGCGGCGAAAATGAAGACTGGGAGATCGATCCTAGTTATAAAGAGTCATTATTCCAGGATATTAATTAACACTCGATCTGTGAAATAGAGGGTTCAGAAACCCGACTTTTCCAAAAAGCGGCTTGCTCCGGTCGGGTTCCCCGACCATGGAAGCAAGACAAGCCAGTCGGGTTTCTTGCCGTAGCCAGTCTACTTTTATTAAATTGGGTCGAGTGGCTCACAAAACAGATTTACACCCGATTCATGGGCATACAGTAATACGGGTAGAATTAACAAAGTTGGGCAAACTTTCAACGAGATAAAGTGTTGAAACAATGGCACAAAATTACCATTCACCATGTCGTTGCGAAATTCCGAGCGACAGATTGCCACTCGACATTTTTTTG
>JANNDL010000170.1:0-21111 GCA_031387665.1 Chamaesiphon sp. OTE_75_metabat_95
TGGGACTGTTTGAGCTTGGCGCAGTTCTCTAAGTGTTCGATCTTCTTCTCCTGTCAAGATAATCCGTATCTGAGCTGGCATAATTTTACGTCTTGTATTAACAATACTATTTTATATTTAATTGTCCTTACCTACTTAGTAGTGCCATGATAGGGACAACATCTAATTTGCTGAACCACACTGGCGATCTCTGCTGTATTCGGGGGGTAAAGGATCGATTGCCAGTCATTCTCCCTCACCAAAAACTCCAAGTCCGATTCGAGTTGCCCATCTTCGTCGGGAAATAGCATTGCTAATCTATGGGGTGATAGCTGAATCCTCGCGCCAATCACAGGTTGCGCTTGATGATAATCAATGACCATCTTGCGCCCCATGCCGCCACCTGAAATTAGGGTTTGCGTCCGATCCCAACTGCCATTGACATCGCTACTGATGCACCCCGATAATAGTACACTGAACTCGATTGGACACCTTTCCGATTCGACTCTTACTTGCACATCATCTCGCGCTTGAATATCCCAAATTGCCAGCGAAAATTCCGCATCTAGTTGAATCTCCAGATGGGAGCCAGATCCCAACGATGGTGGCGTGTTAAAAAGTACTTCTGACTCTCCGCTCCCTAGATGGGCAGGAATTTTAGTTTGTGCCCACAATTCCTCAAACTCCAAGAGTGCTAAATTAATAGTCATCGCAATCGAGATTAAAATTAATTGAGAATAATTACTACTAAATTTTAACGTCGATCGGATCTTGATGCCGAGAACTAAAACTCAACGCCAACTGAACCAATTACAGTGAATGGATCGCCGAAATTATTGGCAGATTCGGTCAATCCGAAACCACTTTCGACATACTTGGCATCGCCAATATTCTTGAAATTGAGTGCAAATCGCCAATCATCCTTCTTGTAGAAAATTGCCGCATCCGCAGTCAGATAACTGCCCAGTCGAAAGGTATTCGCCAAGTCGCCTTGGCGATCTCCCTTGAAATTTAGACCCGCACCAAACCCCAACCCCTTCAGATTTCCCTGCTGAATTTCATAACTTGCCCAGAAACTTGCCGCATGTTCTGGCACCCCAAACAATTTTTTACCCACGAGTGTCGGATCTAAATCAGCAGCAACTTTGGCATCGGTATAGGCATAAGAAGCAACTAATTTCAGTCCAGGCTCGGGTTCACCAGTGATGTCGAATTCAATCCCGCGACTATTCTGTTCGCCAGAGGTAATCGAAAATAGCGGATTGGTGGGATCTGTCAGGCGGACATTTTGCTTGGAAATATCGAAATATGCCAGCGTTGCGAACAGTTTGCCATCAATGAGATCGGACTTGACTCCAACCTCATATCCTTTGCCACGCTGTGGCTGCAAGGCTGCACCTGTTGCTGTCGTACCTGAATTTGGCAAGAAAGACTGTGAGTAGCTGCCGTAGGCTGAGAGTCCCTTGTTGAATTGATAGAGAAGTCCGAGCCGAGGGGTGAGCGCACTGGCGGTTATGCTAGTCGATCCAGGTTGGATCGCTACACCAGGAATATTAGTAGTAGTTTGCGAAAGCGTATCATAGCGGACTCCAGCTAAGAGTTTTAAGTTTTTGACCACCTCAACTTGGTCTTGGACGAAAAATCCGAAACTGTTACCGTTGGTACTATCACCGCCAAAGCCAGGGAGGTCGGCTTTACTGGGCTTAACTGCTCCAAAAACTGGATTAAACAGGTCGAGGGTGTTTGGGGCACCAAGGCTGGAAAAAAGTCGGCTTTCTCGACGGACATAATCTGCACCAATCAACAGTTTGTGCTTGACATCCCCCGTGGCGAATTCACCAGTTACGTTGGTTTGAACGGTATAGTCATCAGTTCGAGCATCTTGAGTGGCGAAAAAACGGTTGACGGTATTTGTCGCCGGATCGAAACTTAGCGGCAAGGCGACAACATTAAAACCATACTGATTTGAAGCATAGCGAAAAGCATTGCGAATCTTCCAGTTGTCGTTAAACTGATGGTCGAGGGCGTAGCCGACATTCAGGGATTGATTGTTGACTCGATCGGTAGGTTCGGTGATAATTCGATCGCGTGATATATTAGCTACACTCGTTCCCACCGCAGGCAGTCCAAAATCAGCAGGACGATTGGAGTCGAGATATTCGGCGGAAACACTCAGATTGGTCTTGTCGCCAACTTTCCAGGCAATGGTGGGGGCAATGAAGCTTTTCTGATCGGGTTGGGTCAGATTCCGCACGCTGTTGATGGTTTGATACAGTCCATTGACGCGATAGAGAACCTTACCATCAGCGGTGAGAGGGCCAGAAACATCAAACCGAGGGCTGATTAGATTCCGAGTACCACCTTGAACTTCTACTTTATAAAATGGCGTAGATAGCGGTTTCTTGCTCACCAGGTTGATCAGTCCACCTGGCTCGATTGCGCCGTATAAAATTGAGGCTGGCCCTTTGAGAACTTCAACTCGCTCTAAATTCGCAATTTCGCTGGCTGGTTGAGTCTGTCCCTCTCCAGTCCCAAATTGCCTAAATCCATCCCGCAAAGTTGGTACTCCAGAGAAGCCGCGAATGCTAAACGTGCCGCCACTGCGACTTTGGACATCCCCATTATAATTAACGCCGCTGACATTACTCAGCGCATCTTTGATGTCTTTACTCTGCCTGTCGCGAATCAAATCTTCAGGAATTACCTGCACGGAAAATGGGGTTTCGATAATTGGTGTATCCGTTCCAATCACGGACGTTGCATTTGGGAGTCTATAACCCCGTCGATTCCGTAGTCCAGTAACGTTGATTTCTAGTTCTGGTTCATTTGTCTGGGCTACAGGTTCGGGATTGGTGCCTGCTGCGCCAGCAATCACCGTTGCTTCGGGTGTGCTGCTGGAGCCAATTACCGCTACGCGGACATTGCCTGAGTCGATCTGAGTGACAGAAACACTTCCCACTCCTGGAGCTGGATTTGCCGCTTGAAATGGCTGGGCAATCGTGGCGTTAGGAATATCGAAGTAGAGGAGATTACCGATGATTTTGGGAGATGGAGACGCGATCGATCCCGCTGTCTCCAAAAATACTTCAATCCCACTACCTCTGGGGTTGAGCTTGATTCCGGTGATGTTTAGCGGTGCGCTATCTGCTTGGGCTAGCTGTCTACTATTCCGAAGAGTTGTAGTAGTGGTCGAATTAGAATTCGAGGCTCGGTCTATATTCCTGGCTTGTGCCTGAAGCGGCAGGGCAACTAGGATTGCCGCTACAGCCAATCCCAGCCTAAAACTCAGCGATTCGCTCCAGATGTGCTGATGAAAGCTGCGTCTACGCCAAGTGAATTGAATCTGCATTTTAAATAAGAATTATTATCAACTGTTATAGTTTAGATAAGTCTTCAGCAGTTTGTCTATCCATAAACGGACACGCTATCCCTAAACGGACTTTTCGATCAAACGGAAAAATCGATTCCTGTTCTCGATCGATATCCAATTTAGACCATTCCTAGCTGTGTCATTTGCCCCGCATTCATTCCTAAGTCTTACTAAATGAGTTCTGAAAGTATCTTTTTGATCGGCTTGCTAACTTTGCTTCAACTAGATTCGATCGCTGCTTCACATTTTCAACGGCTCGTAGTAACCGAGTTCGATTTGCCTCAGAAGCCAACAAGTAAGCTGTTTCATCTACAGCATATACAACGATTTCGATATCTTGTCCCTTGAATCCTAAACGGATTTTTTGCGCTTACGACAATCACTAGGATTGATGCCATACTTGCGCTTGAAGGCGCGGGCAAAATAGCCTAAGTGAGCATAGCCGACATAGTTGGCAATATCGGCGACAGTTCGGTCGGTATTTCTGAGCAATAGTTCGGCTTGTTGTAACCGTTGCTCTGTCAGATAACCCACCATCGTCGTCCCAAATAACGATCGAAATCCCCGCCGGAGAGTGCGATCGCTCAGATCCAATTGCTGGGATAATTCGGTTGAAGTGGGTGGATGATCCAGTCTCGATCGAATCAAATCCTGAGCGTGATGTAATTTGGTGATCGTCTGAGATTTTAACTTAGGCGGTATTGCTGGCAAGGGAGACAGCTCTAATAGTGGTGCAAGTTGTAATGACATAATTTCTAATGCCTTTGCCTGTAGATACATCCGCTTAGTAATGCCTCGGTAGGGACAAGATCTAATTTGCTGGACTACCCTAGCGATTTCTGCTGTATTTGGGGGATAAAAGATCGATTGCCAGTCATTCCCCCTAGCTAAAAACTCTAACTCTGATGCGAGTTGCCCATCTTCACCAGGAAATAGCGTTGCTAATCTGCTGGGTGATAGCTCGATGCACACGCCAATCACAGGCTGCGCTTGAGGATAGTCAACAACCATTTTGCGCTGGATGCCACTGCCCGAAATTAGAGTTCGTGCCTGATTCCAACTGCCATTGACATCGCTACTGATGCACCCCGACAATAATACGCCAAACTCGATCGGGTGCTCGTCAGAAGGCATCTTTACTCGCACATCATCTCGCCCTTGAATATCCCAAAGTGATAAGGTAAAGTCCGCGTCTAGTTGCATCTCCCACTGGCATCCCGATCCTAGTAATGGCGGTGTGTGAAAAAGTGCTTCTAGTTCCACACTCTCTTCACTGGGAGAATTGTTGGTTTGTGTCCACAATTCCTCGAATTCTGAGAGTGATAGGTTGATAGTCATCGCGATCGAGCTTAAAGTCTATTGAGAATTACTATTACTAAATTTTAACGTCGATCGATCGAGTTTTCACTCTCTGGCGATGCTTCCACATCACAAAGCCAGTACTCAACAGCACCACTGGGGCTAACCCAACGAAAACGTATAAGATTCGCGTGAGTAAACCGCCAAAGGTACCGTAGTGAAGCGGTTGAAACCAGTTGAAAATCCGATCGCCTAAACTAGCTTTCCGAGCATCTTTTAGATACAGTACCTCACCTGAATATCGATTCTCCGTAGGAGCAACTAAACCGACGAAAACGTCGTCTAATCGATGCAAGAAACTCTGTTTGGGTACGCTAGATTTCATTCTTCAACCCAATTTACAGATCCTTGCTTCGAGCCAGTTTCAGCTAAGTTCCTTAGAAGAGGCTACGCCAACGATATAAATCCGCGTTTGGCGGGCTGCCTCAACTGACTCGGTGGGGAAAACTTGGATACTCATCCATGCTAATGAATATGTAAGTCATATAATCGCCCGACGATCGAAGTTTCCCATTGTCTCTCGCCTAAAACTTTTCCAGTAGTAGGATTTACAAATACATCCCAGTACTGTTCGCCGAGTTGGAAACCGATCGTGTAAGGAGTTGCGGGATTTGGGGGAATGCTGACATAAGCCGGAATCGCGCCTTTGACATTGGTATAAGCAGTCGCCACCATCTCCACCAATCGATCGATCTCTAGTGGGGGTGTAGTTGCTATCACTGCCCCAAATTGCTGTCGGATCAGCCAGCTATCCCACTCTTTTTGGAAGACTAATAAGCTACCTGTGATGCCTACAATCGTCAAGACTAGCCCTGCTAATAAGCCGAGCCAACGATGCAGCGTGAAAATAGTCGTGTGGAGGGTTTTCGATCGCATGTGAAGCTATGGGATGATGAGATTTATGGCAAGGCAGATTGCTAATAAGAATTAGTCTCAATTATAATTGATCGATAGAATATATGTTGTAGAGCAAGATCCCATGAGCATCGTCATTTCCGAGTCAGACTACACTCAGCTTTGGCAAAGGGATCGCCGACAGATCGAGAGCGAAAGCGAAGGGATATCTGAAACGATCGATGTTTGCCCCCAGGAATTTGGTAGGGGTTACGAACAATGGATCGATTTACCTGAGATTAAGTTACTAATTATCGATCTCCAATTTGATGAGAATATAGCCATCGAATGTCCTGCCACTACACCTGAAAGCTGTGTAGAATTTGGCTTTAATATTTTGGGTAGTTGGAATCAGCACGGTGAAGGGACAAACTTTCTTGATTCGGTTGTCGAGCAAGCTTATGATGGCGGTGTTTATCAAGTCAGTAAAGGCGAAAGATTGCTCAAGGTCGATATTCATCTTGAACCATCTCAGTTATTTAATAACTTTATTGCAGATGGCTTGGAGCTGTTTCCCTCAGAACTTCAGCAAGTAGTTACAGGTGAAAATTCACACTTTTATGGTGAAATATGTGCAAATAATTCGGCAATGAAACTCGCTCTAACTCAAATTTTAAATTGTCCGTTTACAGGTGTGACAAAAAAATTATATTTAGAGAGTAAATGCCTAGAATTAATTGCTCTAAAGCTAGATCAACTAACTAAAGATACTTCAAAAACATCATCAGAAAATATTCTCAAAGCGGATGATATCGATCGGATTCATCAAGCCAGCAATATTTTAATCGATCGGCTGCAACACCCACCATCTCTATCTGAACTATCGCGGCAGGTAGGTTTAAACGATCGCAAGCTCAAACAAGGGTTCCGTGCCGTTTTTGGGACTACTGTATTTGGATATTTGCACGAATATCGGATGACAATGGCAATGAAATCACTTATCCAAGGCAATACAAGTATCGATCGAGTAATTCGATCGGTTGGGTATGCCAGTCGTAGTTCTTTTTCTAGAGCTTTTAAGAAAAGATTTGGAGCTAGTCCACGTAATTATTTGGCGTGAGTTTAGGATAGGACTGTTGGCTGCGTTCATCACCCACCCGCTAAAGTGCGGGCTAGCTACGAAAGTCCACTGTTCGCGTAGCGTCACGAAGTGAAGTGGACTGTCAGATTCTTTAGATTTGTAGGTTGGGTTGAGCCTTGCGAAACCCAACATCTCTAGAGCGTTGGGTTTCGCAAAGCCTCAACCCAACCTACGCAGATTATTAATCCTCATTCCTTAGGCTAAAAAGTCCGGTTCAGACACAAAAAAGTCCGGCTCGGACACGTCATTTGGATGAGATCGATCGTGGTGACGTGTTAGATTAATTGAGAATAATTTTAATTAGTGATAAAATTCAACCACTGCACTAATCATTTTTATCAATACTTAGATCGATCTTGAGATTAGGAATTTTTGTAGATGTTGTGGAAATTACGGTTACTTGGCTGTATTGTCTTATCAAGTTTGGTATTTGTCGTACCATCTGCCCAAGCCAATAACCGCGAACTTAGGAATGATGTCCAATCGAGTATACCGCCGAATTCTGACCTATTAGCCCAAACCGAACCCGTACAAATCACTGGCGTTCGGGTCGATAAATCCGATCGAGGGTTAGAGACAATTTTCACATCTCCGGCTGGAAATATCCCGCTGCCAACTGCCCAGACTTCCCAAAATACGATCGTCTACGATCTACCTAATACCGTTCTTGCCTTGCCCAATGCCGCAGAATATCGGGCAGATAATCCAGCTTCAGGGATTTTGTCGATCGTCATTACCCAATTCACCCCCAACACAGCCCGAATCACGATTACAGGTACAGACTCATTACCCGACGTGAAGACGGCGACAGGAGCAACTGGACTAACTCTGAGTATCACCCCACTAGTCGCGACAACCGACCAAGAAATCGATATCAACGTTATTGGGAGGTTGCGAAATTCTCGTAGCTACAAACTACCCAACGCTAGCACCGCCACAAAAACCGATACCCCAATCAAAGATATTCCCAACGCGATTCAAATCGTGCCGATTGAGGTAATTAAAGACCAATCAGCGACGCGGGTAGAAGATGCCGTGCGAAATGTCAGCGGCGTGAATTTTAATTCAAATGGCGGCGGACGGGCGGCAGTATTTAGGATTCGCGGCTTTAGTTCATTTAATAGCCAGTTCAAGAATGGATTATTAGACGACTTTTTTACCAATCGAATCGCCAAAGATACTGCGAATGTCGAGCGGATCGAAGTGCTCAAAGGCCCTGCTTCTGTCTTATTCGGGCGAACCGATCCATCGGGACTTATCAATGTGATCACCAAGAAACCGCTGGCGACTCCAGCCACAAAAGTCGATCTGACCGTTGGTAGCTTTAACACTTATCGCCCGACAGTGGATGTATCGGGGTTGTTAAATCCTGAGGGTAGTCTCAAATATCGCGTCAATGCAGCTTATGAAAATGCCGGAAGTTTCCGCGATGGTGTCAATACCAATCGGATCTTTATCGCACCTGTGCTGAGTTGGGATATTAGTCCCAAGACCAATCTAACTTTTGAGGTAGAATATGCTAAGAGTCAACAGCCGATCGATCGCGGTATTGTTGCGCTGGGTACTGGGGTAGCGAATATTCCCATCAGTCGATTTCTCGGCGATCCCAAACGACAAAATCAGATTAGCAGTACCCTAGCTACGCTGACGCTCAAGCAGGAATTAAACACAGACTGGTCGCTAAGTAGTGCATTGAGATATGGTAGAGCATTTGAGGCTTATGACTCGATCGAGCCTGGTGGCACTCTCGGCGCGGACAATCGGATCAGATTAGATGCTTTCTTAGGTCAGCCCCAACAAGATTATCAGACATATTTTGGACAAGTCGATCTCACTGGTAAATTTAAGACCGGATCGATCGATCACAATCTATTATTTGGGGTAGAGTTAGCCAAATTATCTAGTGTGAGTGTCTTTCAACGTGCTACGGCAGGTTCGACCGATATTTTTAATCCTAGTTCTCAATTTACAGTCGGGCCATTTTCAGTAGTTTCTGATGATACTACTGCTATCAATACTGCGGGGATCTATCTTCAAGACCAGATTAGCCTCTCCGACAAAGTGAAACTAGTATTGGGCGGCAGATTTGACACCTATACATCCCAAGATGCTGACAGAACTGTGCCGTTAGTTACGACTACTAACACTCAAGCCTTTTCACCTCGGATTGGGATTGTTTATCAACCCACCAACCAAACTTCAATCTACGGCAACTACAGCCAATCATTCTTACCCCAATCTGGTCGGAGTGCGACAGGTGCTGCATTCGGTCCAGAGCGAGGTGCAGGCTATGAAATCGGCGTAAAAAATGACTTCTTCGATGGTCGATTGACAGCAACTTTAGCAGCATATCAAATTAACAGAAGTGATGTCCTCACCACCGATCCCAACAATGCAGATTTCTCAATTTCAGTTGGCAAACAGCGCAGCCAAGGACTAGAACTCGATCTGGCTGGTGAAGTTTTACCTGGCTTAAAATTGATTGGTTCTTATGCTTATACCGATGCGATTGTCTCACAAGATAATGATATTCCAGTAGGTAATCGGTTAAATAATGTGCCTTCACACAGTGGTAGTTTGTGGGCGAATTACAAACCACCCAGCGGCAATCTTCAGGGCTGGGGTGCCGGATTGGGGCTGTTCGCAGTGGGTGGCGATCGACCTGGCGATTTGGAGAATAGTTTTACACTACCAGGTTATACTCGCGTCGATGCAGCTCTTTACTACGAGAAAAATGACTTTAACGCTGCTCTCAATTTCAAAAATCTATTCGGGGCGCAATACTTTGAAGGGGCACAATCTCGCCGAAATGTGACTCCAGGCACACCATTTAGCGTAGGTGTAACAGTCGGACTCAAATTTTAATGATGATCGATCGTTCTTAACTTTAGACCTATGGTAGGGGCAATTCATGAATTGCCCCTACCATAAGTTTAGAGCTTAATTAGATTCTGGATGTTCAGATTGAGCGGCGATCGCTAATTGTTTGACTTCTTTGCGTTTAGCTCTGCCCCAATTTCGTAACGTAAACATTCTAGATCCGGTGATGAATAAAAACAATGGTGCAATTCCCACAAATACATACAGAATTCGCGTTGGTAATCCACCAAATGTACCGTAATGAATGGGTGTAAAAGAACTGAGGATACGATCGCCTAGTTTAGCAGTGCGGCTATCTTGAACCTGCAAAATCTTGCCACTGTATCGATCGAGTTTGACATAACTATCGAAGTCACCAGATTCTCCAGGTACTTGTTTAAAGATCTGAAAGACATCTTCTGGTTTTTTGGGGAAATTAATAAATGTATTAATAGCATCAGGTAAAGCGGCATTCGTTGGCGTAGCCTCTCCATCGGAGAATCGAGTCAGAATATCAGTTAATGCTAGGGTTGGTTGTTTGGGAATTATTGTAGATTTAACTTCTACTGGTTTGGGGGTGAATGTTGCGGCATAAATAGCTGGCTCAGAATAGTCATAAAAATTCCAACAAAATCCCGTAAATGCGATCGCTCCTAAAAATATTGCCGTGACAATACCTGCAACTTTATGAATGTCGTAATTAACTCGAATTGGATGTGCTTTCCAGTTGATTTTAAATCCCAACCATAGCTTTCGCCAGCCCGACCAGAGGATCATACCTGTAATCGTCAGAATGCACAGAAATAGGGCGGCAATGCCGACAATTATCATTCCTGTATTTCCAGCAAGTAACTCATAATGCAGATGCAATAGGAGTCCGAAGAGGGAAGTCTCTCGCTGTCGATCGCTGATAATTTTCCCAGTATAAGGATTGACAAATACTTCCCACTGTGTATCATCAGGGCGATTGAGTCGAACCGTATAAATCTCTCGATCGGGCAGCATTCTTAACTCCCCTATTTGCCAGTTAGGACGATCAACATAGGCTGTTTTAACATTATCGATGAGGATCGCTGGTGAGAGGATTCGATTTTGAGCTACTACTCGTCCAAACTGTTGTTGAATAGCCCAATCATCGATCTCATGCTGGAATACTAATAGACTACCTGTTAAGCCAACAATAATTAGAATTAGCCCTACTAACAATCCTAGATAGCGATGAGTGCTAACAATAATATTGCGAATTTTCTTAGATTTTATCATTTAAAACTCCATAGCACTAACAAGGTAATCGATCGACAATCGGGTTTTAGAATTTAACAGAGACTGTACCCATTAATGTAAATGGTTCGCCTGGTTCGGTTTCAAATAGTCGATCCAAACCACTCTTAATATATCGCACCCCAAATAAATTCTTAGCACCGAGGGAAACACTCCAATCATCGCGGCGATAGAATAGAGAAGCATCTGTTCGTAAATAGCTAGGTAAAAAGTAAGTATTCTGAGAATCGCCCGATCGATCTCCGACATAAAATACCCCGATTCCTGCTCCTAAACCTTTTAAATCACCTGATTGTAATTGATAGCTCGTCCACAGGCTGGCTGTATGTCGAGGTGAGTTTAATAGGCGCAATCCAGCCGGAATAGATTCATCGCCTTTGGTTGTTTTAGCATCGGTATAAGCATAGGACGCGATCGCATTCCAACCAGGAGCAATTTCACCAGCAATATCTAATTCCACTCCTTGACTTTTGACTTCTCCAGCAGAAAGGACAAAATCTGAATTAGTCGGATCGGCAACTGCGACATTTGTTTTAGTAATATCAAAAAATGCTAATGTGGTGGTTAGTCGGTTGTTAAATAGATTTCCTTTGACACCAATTTCATATTGAGTTCCCCGTTCTGGTTGTAGTAAGGTATTGGCAGCAGTAAGAGCAAAGAAGTTGGGATTGAATGAACTACTCAAGCTGGTATAGAGTGAAACTTCGGGAGTGGGTTGATATACAACACCAACTCGCGGACTAAAAGCAGTATCATTTTGAGCGGTGTTAGTTGCCGTTAAATTATCGGTTGTATCCTGATTGGCAATATCCAATCTACCGCCGATTAATGCTTTGAATTGGGGTGAAAATGCAATTTGGTCTTGGACATAAATACCGACATTATTACTCCGGTAATTTTGGTCGAAAGCTCCAGTAAATTCGGTCGGAATTGTAGCTCCATAGATCGGGTTGAAAATATTAATCGGGAAGATCCCATCTGTACTTTTGCCAGATTCGACTTCGCGAATATTGGCATAGTCAACGCCGACTAAAAGTTGATGTCCGATCGAGCCTGTCGTGAATTTACCAGTGAGATTTGTTTGAATATTATAATTGGTGCGATCGCCGATCGCACTGCGGTACTCTCGGAGCAATTCACCTGTCGATTCATCAAGCGCGGCATACTGAAATCGTGATGTTTCATTATTAATCTTGTCAAATCGAACTGAATTCCGAATCTGCCAATCATCGCTAAATTTATGTTCTAATGTCGTACCTAAGGCAATATTTTCTACTCGTCTAAAATCATTAGGTTCGCCCAATCTGCGACTAATCGGAATATCAGCAACACCCTTACCGAAGGCAATTAAGCCTAAATCGAACGGTCGCCGATCTTTGAGATAATCTGATGTGACGTTGAGCGTAGTGCGATCGCTAATTTTCCAACTAATTTGCGGGGCAATGACGACTCGATCGATCTGAGTAAAGTCTCGAAAGCTCGAAGAATTTTCATACACTCCATTCAAACGATATAATACCGATTTATCCTCATTGAGCGGCCCCGACAGATCGATACTAGTTTGCGAGAAGCCAAAACTCCCAAGTGTTACTTCTGCTCCATAATAAGGTGTATCTAACGGTTTCTTCTTAACCAGATTAATAACTCCACCTGGCTCGATGTTGCCATACAAAATTGAGGCGGGGCCTTTGAGTACTTCAATTCTTTCTAATATAGAAGTTTCTGGAATTGTCGAAAAAGCTGAAGTGAAATCAGATCCCTTGAAACCATCGCGCAAGATATTAGTAGTAGGAAAGCCTCGAATGATAAAACCATCGCCAGATCCCCCAAATCCTTGCCCTTTAGTAACTCCACTAATGTTCCGCACTGCATCCTCAACGCGGTTTACCTGCTGATCTTTGAGTACTTGGCGGGGGATCACCTGAATCGACTGGGGAATGTCGCGGATGGGCGTATCGGTACGAGTTGCCGTTGTCGCATTGGAAGCGCGGTAAGGTGTCCGTCTTTCGCCGATGACCACGATTTCGATATCTTCGACTGGGTTGAGGCTATAGACAGCACCACTCGCCTTGAGTGTCACGGCTGACTTGGGAATGGCAGTTTGCCCCGTCACTCGGATTTGAATCCGGTTAGGGGCGATTTGGGTTGCACTGATGCTAATAATTTCTGTAGTAGGATTATCCGCTCTAAATGCCTGAGAGCTTGACAAAGACAGCACCGCATTGGGAATGTCGGCAACCAGGCTATTACCCTCGGTTGTAAATTTATCGCTCTCGATCTGTAGCGGTTTCCCGTCCGCTGTTTCTAGAGCGATTTCTAGTCCGCCGTCGCCGCGATTGAGGGAGATTTGGGTTACTCGAATCGGCGCGACATCTGCTTGCGCGATCGATCTAGTTACCTTGGCTTTGGTATAATCCGATCGATCTATTAATGGTTCTGTCGCGGATGCAACTTGTACCCATGTCAACAGCGATACAGTTCCAGCTAACCACCAAAAATTTGACTTCCACAAGTGCATGGTCATTCGTTTTTATCCACAAAAAATACAGCAGAATTAGCAGCACCTTTCAAGGCAATTTACTAACTCTTGTTAAAAATTATTCTCACTAATTTTAAGTCAATAATTAAATCTGAGAATGCCGAATTTATGCCGTAGGCGGAATATTTTGCACTCTAAACGGAATTTTTAGTTACGAGTTTACTAGGGCTAACTCCAAATCGCTTGCGAAAGGCGGTCACAAAAGCATTGCGGCTGGCATAGCCGACCGACTGAGCAACCTGATTCACCGATAGTTGCCGTTCCAACAAGAGCATTTTTGCCTGCTCCATGCGTCGCTGGTGCAGATAGCCAAATGCTGTAGTCCCAAAGATTTGCCGAAACCCTTTTTTCAGTGTGCAGTCATTGAGTTCTACCTGTCGGGCCAATGCCAACAGCGAAGGCGGATTGTCGAGATTACCGATTAAGATATCTCTAGCGTGATAGATGCGATCGATATCATCAGGTTTGAGCGTAACAATCGGTTGGCGGGTTGAATTTTCTACTAACTGTTCTAGTTTAAATACAATCAATTCTAGACATTTAGCTTCTAAATAAATACTTCTAGTTAGTCCCTGATATGGACAATCAATAATCTGCTCTAGTGCCAATTTCATCGCTGGAGTAATCACACCCAGATCATCATAAGGACAAGATTGACCTTCTTCAATGAATGTCTTTAATCCTAATGGTAATAAATGCAAATCTTTAGGTGCAAAACTTCGCAGCACATCGATCGAGTCCAAATGGATATCGACTTTGAGGATGCGTTCTCGACCTCGTGCCTGATAGATGCGATCGTTAGATAATCCCCACTGAAGAAAGTTGTTTCCACTGGAGCGATTTGCAAATGTACCAGCTAAATTGAAGCCAAATTCAATACATCGGTCTTCATCTTCATCCATCACGATCCTCAAATCATCGTGATAAGCTACATCGATTAGTAATAATGAAATTCCCCGCAACTCGATCGATCTTTCGCAACCGCTACCAAGTTGTTCGGGACAAGTAAGGATAATATCTGGGTTTTCTTCAACTTGAGATTGATGACTGGGATTACGTCGATCCCATAGTTCGGTATAGTCTGCGGCTGAAAGGGCGAGCATAATCAAAAATATAGAGAGAATTAGATTAACAGTCGATCGAACTGTTAAATATCTAGATTCTCTATTTCTAACAACGATCGGAACACTATTGCAACCTAAAATCAATAACTTGACTAAAATTAAGCTGAGATCGATCGAGTGCTCTTAGTTAAAACGACCAAGCAACCGTCCCGCGCACCGTCAACGGCGCACCAGGGAACACTCGCAGTGGCCCCTCTACGGCTTCAAAATAGCCGATATTAAAGAGGTTTTCAATGTTTAACCCGACCCGAAAATCGTCCCGTTTGTAGAAGATCGTCGCATCGGTGCGAGTATAGCCAGGAGCGCGGAAAGAATTAGCCAAATCCCCCTGTCGATCGCCCACATGGAATAATCCCAAGCCAAATCCTAACCCCCGCATGTCTCCCGATTGCAGTTCGTAGGTGGAAAACAGACTGAGGGCGTTTTCGGGGACATTATTAATCCGATTTCCCACGGTGAGGGTATTATCTGCCGAGATGCGGGCATCGGTGTAGGTATAACTAGCGGCGACCTTCCAGCCAGGGAGGATTTCACCCGTGGTTTCTAGCTCTACTCCCCGACTTTTCTGCTCTCCCGTCTGGATCGAAAAATTTGGGTTTAGCGGATCGCCAGTCAACACATTAGATCGAGTCAGATCGAACAGAGATAGGGTACTCGACAACCGCCGTTCGAGCCAGTCTGCCTTTACGCCGATCTCATACTGGGTGCCCCGTTCCGGTCTAAATAGCGATCGATCGAAAGCCGTCCCGACACTTTGCAGGAATGATTGACTATAACTACCGTAGACAGAGAGGGTATCCGTGGGCTGGTACACCAAACCCAGGCGCGGACTAAAAGCCGTATCCTGTTGAAAAGCATCCGTCCCAACGGCGACATCAGTACGTTGATTCACCAAATCGAAGCGTCCGCCCACTAATACCTTCACTTGGGGCGATAACTCGATCCGATCTTGGAGATAGATACCGAGAGACTGGTTGGTAATAGGTTCGCGGGGGAATACGGCTAGTTCTGCGCCCCTGGGCTGTCCGTAGACTGGATTAAACAGATCGATCGGGGCGAGGGCAAATTGAGTATTGCTGGCGGCGTAGATATCCTTATTCATGTCAAAACCCACCAGCAGTTGATGGGGGATATCCCCAGTTTTGAAGTTACCGACGATATTAGTATCGAGGATATAGTTCTCCTGGGATTGGTCGCTAGTGCTAAATAGTCCCCGCTCTAGCGTCCGTTGGTCGTCACCGAGTGCCGAGGGAAACAGCGAGTTTTGGGGCGTACGGGTGAAGGATAGCCGGAGCGCATTATTTAGCTGCCAATCTTTACTGATCTGATGTTCGATATTAAAACCCACTCTCAGGGCATAACGATCGTTTTTGTCGAGGTCGTCATTGGGTTCACCGATAAATCGGTTGCGCGGGATTTGCCCGTTAATATTGGGTAAAACCGTCCCCTGTGCGGGTAAACCCCTAGCGTTGGGACTTTGACGGGCGGCGTACTCCCCTTCTACGGTCACTTTCGTGGCGGGGCTAACTTGCCAACTCACACTAGGCGCGATCGTGTAGTTGCGACGCTCGAAGAAGTCGATGAAGGTTTGGGTGGTGTCGGCGGCGGCGATGAACCGATAGGCAGCGGTTTTGGAATCATTGAGGGGACCTGTCCAATCGATCGATCCTTTATAGCTACCAAAGCTACCCACCCCCGCCTCAGCGTTAAATTGATTTTCGGTGAGCGGCTTTTTGGTAATGATATTAATCGTACCCCCTGGACTCCCCTGACTGAATAATGCTCCAGCGGGGCCTTTGAGGACTTCGATTTGCTCGATGTTGGGGATAGCAATTCCCGTAGTGATATTGGTATCATCCCGCAGTCCATTCCGAATGATATTCCGTCCGGTAAAGCCCCGAATGGTAAATCCTTCAAAAGGTGAGTAGCTGGGGTTATCGGGGGTGACTCCGGCGACAGTCCGCAGGGCTTCGTTGAAATTCTCGACCTGTCGATCGCGCAGGAGTTCTCTAGGGACTACCTGAACCGAAAAGGGAAGATCCCGCACAAGTGCATCAGTTTTCCCACCTGTAGTCGCATTGGGTAGCTTATAACCCCGTCGGTTTCGCAATCCAACGACATTAATCTCAATCTCATCATTACTTTCGGCAGTCGTCGCTGCTGGAGTCGTAGTAACGATTAAGCCAGTCTCATTAGTCACAATTCGAGCGACAGGCAATTCATTAGTTCCAGTAATCAGCACCCGCACAAAGGTCGGCGAAACTTGAGTCACTGAGATATTCGCGATTTCCTTGGTAGGATTTTCCGCTCTAAATTCCTTGCCGTCAGGGAGTGCTAGCACGGCATTGGGAATATCGGTGTAGGAAACCTTGCCTTGAGTCCGAGTGGTGAGATTGAGAGTTTTACCATCTGAAACGATCTCGATCCCATTCCCATCAGGCTGAAGCTTTACCCCTGTAATTTTAATCGACTGAGTTTGGGCTTGAGCTATGTCGGTGGTAGTTGTGGATCGATCGATCTCTGTTTGCCTTGATGTCTGTGCCCCAGCAGCTTGAGTCAATACCATCAAAGCTATTCCCAATCCCAACATCCCAATCTGGGCAACTCGTCGCATCATCTTCTTCCTTGGTACAATCTCTAGAAGCTCTATTAGTAACTATTCGCAACTAATTACTTAAAAGAGTTTACGAGATTTGTACGAGTGTCGTCTATGACAATGAGGATGATTTTTAGTGCTGAGAGGATGTGGGTAATCTCCATGCATGATACTCACTCATCATAATATTAGCTTCGCAGCCAACACCGCTGCGGGTGCGTGATGATACACTTAGAGTAAGTTAAAGTAATAGTATAAATACATTACATGCACACCTTACAGACAGTTATTGAGTTTGTGGAAGCTCTCTCAGAAGATGAGCAAGATGTATTATTTGATTTGATTGCTAAACGTCGTATCATTAAACGTCGTCAAGAGATTGCCGAAAATGCCAGTACAACGATGCAAGCTGTCAATAATGGTAATGCTCAGAGAGCTACGGCTACCGAGTTGATGGCGAATATATTTGGAAATGAAGCATGAGGGTGTTAATTTTCGATGAAAGCTTCCGTCGTGCCCTCAAACGTCGTTGTAAAAATCGCCCTCAACTTCGAGCCAAGGTTTTAGCTACTTTGAGTTTGCTGGAGATCGATCCATTTTCACCTACCCTCAAGACTCATAAGCTTCAAGGTGAACTCAAAGATCTATGGTCTTGCTCTGTAGAATATGACTTTCGGATTGTTTTCTATTTTCAGCAGATTGAGGATGAGGAAGAAGAGGCAATTGTGCTAGTTGATGTCGGAACACACGATGAAGTTTACTAACGTTGATAAGTCGTCGCTTTCGCTGTGGGTAATTTCCCTGCTCGACATTCGCTTGGAGTGATGCCAAACTTCCGCTTAAAGGCAGACGCAAACCGCCCTTGACTAGCATAACCGACTCGCTCTGCCACGCTACCAATGCTCGACGCGCGATCGATCAATAATTGCCGAGCTAATTCCATCCGATACTCACGCAGATAACCAAAAGGCGTGGTTCCGAATACTTCCTGAAATCCCCGCTTGAGTTTCATGTGATACAGCCCGACTTGTTGGGACAATTCCATCAGTGAGGGTGGATCGATCTGCTGTTGGAGTAAAATATCTTTGGCTTGATGGATGCGATCGAGTTCACCCTGTTTGAGTGCAGGAAGATTGAGTGTACCCCGTTCATTTACAAGCAATTGGTGAAGCTGTAAGGCGATTAGCTCCAATGCTTTACTTTCTAGATACAGCCGCCCTACCATCCCTTGATATGGAGTGTGCCAAATTTGCTCGACTAGTTGCTGCATTTCAAATGTAACCCGACCCACAGGTGAATGAAATCTAGGAGCAGCGTCACTTTCTAACACCGGACGCAATAACTGAGGAATCGCATCCATTCCGCGTGTAAACGATCTGAGTAAAGTGAGGTCAGTTTCGATCGATAATCGGTGCATCCGACTTCCGGCAAAATACTGCTCTGTTTCCTGGATATCTGGCAAATGGAATAGATAATGATATCCACCTTGTTCGAGATAATTCGGTGGCACATCGGCAATCCCACCTGGAGAAATAACGCGATGATGCCCCGAAAGATAAAATTTCGATACCAGTGCGGGAAATTCTTCGTGCTCGACTAATACGCCAAAATCGCGATAAAAGACCTCATCACAAATATCTAACCACAGCCCATCCCGCAGTTGAACTTGTCGATAAAAGTCATCACTAAAAGATGTTAGACAGCGCACACTCAGATCGAATCCACCTCGCTCGAAAGATACCTCATCTGTAACCATGCTGGCTGCCCGTAGCTCGTCATACTCTTGCCAAGTGATGATTTCCATTAAAACTTTTTGAGCTATCCTATTTATCCTGTCTCGCGTTGGCGGAGAGCTATCTCCCTTGGAGAATCGCTATTAGGAACTTACGTTAATTAGATTCTGAATGTTCAGCTTGAGCGACGATCGCTAATTGTTTAACTTCTTTACGTTTGGCTTTGCCCCAATTTCGTAACGTAAACATTTTCGATCCGGTGATGAATAAAAACAATGGTGCAATCCCCACAAATACATACAGAATTCGCGTTGGTAATCCGCCAAATGTGCCGTAATGGAGTGGCGTAAAAGAATTGAGAATGCGATCGCCTAATCCGGCAATCCGACTATCTTGGACTTGTAAAATTTTGCCGCTATATCGATCGAGCTTGACATAACTGTTAAAGTCCTCGGTATCTCCAGGTATTTTTTTATAAATTACAAATACATCATCTGGCTTTTTGGGAAAGTTGATAAATGTACTAACTGAATTAGGTAACGCTCGATCCGATCGAGCTAAAATATCGCTTAATTCTAATGTAGATTTCCCAGTAATTACTGTAGATGCTACTTCGGCTGGTTTCTGTGTAAATGTGGCGGCGTAAATTACTGGGGTCGAATAGTCATAAAAATTCCAGCAAAATCCAGTAAAAGCAATAATTCCTAAAAAGGCAGCGGTGACAATTCCCGCAACTTTATGTAGGTCGTAATTAACTCGCATCGGAGAAGCTCTCCACTTAATTTTGAAACCCAAAAGTAACTTTCGCCAACCCGACCATAACAATGTCCCTGTAATCGTCAGGATACACAAAAATAGCGCGGCAATCCCAACGATCGTCATGCCAATTTGACCAGATAGCAATTCATAATGCAGACTCAGTACGCGACTAAATAGCGCGGTTTCACGCTGGCGATCGCCGATAATTCTTCCAGTATATGGATTAACAAATACTTCCCACTGCGTGTCATCAGGACGATTGAGTCGAACCTTATAGATATGCTGTTTGGGCAGCATTTGTAATTGACCAATTCGCCAAGTAGGTCGATCTGCATAGGCAGTTTTGACGTTATTTACTAATATCTCTGGCGAAACTTGTTCTGCTTGAGCCGTGACATTGCCAAATCGCTGCTGAAGCTGCCACTCATCGATCTCATGCTCGAATACCAGCAAACTACCCGTTAAACCAACAATGACCAGAATTAGCCCCACTACCAAACCAATATAGCGGTGGGTATTGACAATAACATTTCGGATTTTTACAGACTTCATCAGCTACAACTCTCCGCAGAAGCAGATCTCAATGGATTAGCAGTTGATAATAGATATCAATAGATTGCCAATAGCATAACAAATTTAGATCGATCGAACAATCGCGATCTGGCTTAAACTAGCGTTAAAATTTGACGTGCATTGGTGGGCTAGAGACAGATAGTCGAACAGTTACTCGTTGGCGGAAGCCCTCTTCCCCAGGAGCATAAAAAAACGACAAGACAGCGGCTCACCTTTGGACGGGTTCCCTGTCAAAAAAGGTGAGACAAGACAGCGCACCAAGCAGGCTTCAGACTAATATTTAGGTTTTAGGCTTTAGTAGTCATCGTACCCAAGACCTAATCTCTGACACCTAATCACTAATTCTTGGACACGAGTTCCGCATCTAGGTATAGTAGAAACAAGGTGTGCAAGTAACGCTTGCATTTATATCTTAACAATCTTTTTTCAGATCTGCAAGTGGTACTTGCATTTTATTTTTGATGGCTACCGCAACACATCTTCAAAAATCTTCCGTCATGCCATCTCCGCGCAATCTGACTCGCCAAAAATTAATCCACGCCGCGATCGAATTATTTGCCAGTCAAGGGGTAAATGAGACCACTACCAAGCAAATTGCCGAATTAGCCCAGGTAAATGAAGTGACGCTATTTCGTCAATTTGGGAATAAACATGGCTTGTTGTTGGCAGTAATTGAAGATGCTGATGTCTTCTCCCAATTGGGGCAGAATTTGATTGCTGATTTACCCCCAGCCAATGGTTTGGCACAAATGCTCAGAGAATATGCCAATACCTGCCTCCAGGCACTAGAGCAGACTCCAGCCGTAATTCGATCGCTCGTGGGCGAATCGGGGCAATATTCGATCGAGAATCGCCAGGGATTGGGGCGGAGTTTCGATCTGGCAAATCGGCGGGTAGCTAAGTATCTCAAGACTAATTTAGGTGAATCAAAGTCCGACTTACAGCTACCTGTCGAACAATTAGC
>JANNDL010000238.1:0-11138 GCA_031387665.1 Chamaesiphon sp. OTE_75_metabat_95
GTTTTATTCGGGGTAAACCTCCGAATAAAACCGCCGCAGAATAAAAAACCGACAAGACATTGCCTCTACCAGATGGTTGGAGATGAAAGTAAATTTGCTGTTGTTAATGCTTGCAGACTTTGCGGATGGATTCTAAGCCAACACGGTTACAAAAATCACCAAAACCTTCACCAGATTTCCGATCCTTTTTGAAATATTCAAACATCGGTGTGAAGAAGGTTTCCAGATCGTCGATGTGCATTCTGTCGGTGTACACCTGGGCGAGTCGCGTCTGAGCGGGACATCCAGCCAACCAGACTTGATAGCTTTCGGGGAAACTACCGACAAAGCCGACTTCCGCCATGTAGGGACGGGCGCAACCATTGGGGCAGCCAGTCATGCGGATCACAAATTCCTCATCAGGTAGACCTAATTTGGTCAGGAGGACGCGGAAACGATCGTTAACGCTGGGAGATATGCGCTCGGATTCGGTGACGGCTAGACCGCAGGTAGGCAGGGCTGGGCACGCCATCGAGAGGCGGACGAGTCCATCGATGTTGAGCGGATCTGGTTCGACTCCGTTGTCGAGTAAGATTTGGTGGATTTTGGCTTTGTTGGCTGAATCGATATCATAAATCAGCACGTTCTGGTGGGGGGTAACGCGCATGGGAATTTGATATGTTTCGACGATTTCGCGGAGGGCGGTGCGTAGTTTAAAATCACCTTCATCTTTGATGCGTCCATTGACAACGGAAAGACCCAGAAATACTTTGCCGTCACCCTGTTCATGCCAACCCAAGAAATCGAGATATTTGAAATCAATGGTTTTGTGCAGCGGCGCGATTTTCTTGCCGAAATATTCTTCGACTTTGGCGGTAAATTTAGCTACGCCCCAATCATGAATTAGGTACTTCATGCGGGCGTGACGGCGGTTGGTGCGATCGCCATAATCCCTTTGAGTTGATACAATTGCTTTAACTACGTCGTAAATATCCGCTTTAGCAACATAGCCAATTGGATCGGCAATTCTAGCAAATGTTTCTTCTTTATTATGGGTGCGTCCTAATCCACCACCAGCATAAATATTGAAGCCAATTACTTCGCCTTTGTCGTCAGAAATCAATACTAATCCTAAATCTTGAGAGTAGATATCGATCGAGTTATCACCTGGAACTGTGACGGCAATTTTGAATTTACGGGGCAGATATTGGGTGCCGTAAATTGGTTCTTCGCCTTCAGCAAAGAGGGTGTGATTGAGGTTTTGCTTCAGAGCTGCTTTGACTTCGGGGACGGGTTCGCCAGTAATTACTTTCTCGCCATCTAGCCAGATATCGTAGTAGGCTCCGGTATGGGGCGTGAGCAAGTCAGCGACTGTATCGGCATAAGCCCAAGCGTTGACGTATTCGGGCTTGTTTTTGAAGGGAGCTGGGGGTGCCATGACGTTGCGGTTCAAGTCACCACATGCGCCCAGGGTTGAACCCATGTTGCTGACAATTGCATCGATGGCTGGCTTGAGATTTTTCTTGAGAATACCGTGCATCTGAAAACCCTGGCGGGTGGTGGCGCGGATGGTTTCGTTGCCGTAGTCACTGGCTAGTCGATCGAGTGCCAGGTATAATTGGGGTGGAATAAACCCGCCAGGATTGCGGGTGCGGAGCATCATCGAATAATCTTTTTCGGCACCTTTGACGCGATTGTCGCGATTATCTTGCTGATAGGAGCCGTGAAATTTGAGGATCTGAATCGCGTCTTCGGTGAAATAATTTGTATCGAGCAGTAACTCGCTGGCAACAGGCTCCCGCAAATAGTTACTATCTGTCTTTAAATGTTCTACTTTAGCGAGTTTCTTGGTGCTGGAAGTGTTAACCATACTGAGTTTAAGGATACTGGCAGGCGAAGATCTAATTTGTAGCAATCCTAGTCATTTAGATCTGTGAGTTTATATTCTAACGTTTGCACCCGCTTCCGTTTGACAGTGTAAAAAAAAGACATTATTAAATCTAGTTGCTGGCAGGCATATACTAGATCTAGATCGATTAGGCTTTGCCTACGCTACAGAGGAGGCACTAGTGTCAATGGATAATTCTCAAGATCTCCGCCGATATGCACCTGCTACCGATCGCAATCGCAAACCAATTCTGGCAATTTTACGCCAAGTATTACCGTCTACAGGGACGATTCTAGAAATCTCCAGCGGGACTGGCGAACATGGGGTATTCATGGCTCCCCAATTAGCACCGCGCTATTGGCTCCCATCCGATCCCGATCCTGAGGCTAGGGCGAGTATCGCCGCATGGCAACAGTTTGAACCATATGATCGCATGTACCCGCCGATCGATCTCGATGCCAGTAGTGACCAGTGGTTGGTAGAATCAAAGGAGCCAGTTACGGCAATTGTCAATATTAACATGATTCACATCGCGCCAAAAGCTGCTTATCTGGGGCTATTTGCTGGGGCGCAACGGATTCTCCCCGTGGGTGGTATCTTATACTTGTATGGCCCTTTTAAGCAAGGTGGAGTTCATACTGCTCCTAGTAATGCGGCTTTTGATCAGAGCCTTCAGAGTCGTAATCCAGCCTGGGGTATTCGAGATTTAGAAGAAGTCACTGCTGTCGCTCACAGTAACAATTTAGAGCTACAACAACTCTATCCGATGCCAGCAAATAATCTTTCGGTTGTGTTTAAGATGTTTGGATAATGTTTGGCTTCGGCGGGGATCTACCCACCCCGAATCAGCCTTACGGCTGATTCTCCCCTCCGAGGAGGGGATTTTCCACTCCATGCTTCTAGAAATTTAACTAAATCCCCTCCTCGGAGGGGTGCCCGTAGGGCGGGGTGGGTAGATCCCCGCAACATCTCCAAAATCCCCTCACATCTCCCCCATGTCCAACACCGACTTTCTCGCTCATCTCAATCCTTCCCAACGGCGTTCCGTCGAGCATTATTGTGGAGCCTTATTAGTCGTCGCTGGTGCGGGTAGTGGCAAAACTCGCGCCCTCACCTATCGGATTGCCAATCTGATTCGCACCCATCGCGTCGATCCCGCTCATATTCTCGCAGTTACTTTTACGAATAAAGCTGCGAAGGAAATGCGATCGAGAATCGAGTTACTATTCGCCCAACAACAGGCAGAGTCTAGATTTGGCAAAGCTTGGGGGGCATTAGATGAGTATCAACAAACTCAGATGAAATCCCATATTTACAAGACGATTATTAAAGATCTCTGGGTAGGGACGTTTCACGGTTTATTTAGTAAGGTATTGCGGTTTGATATCGAGAAATACCAGGATGATAAAGGGCGCACCTGGAATAAGAATTTTTCGATTTTTGATGATGCGGATTGTCAAGGATTGGTTAAGCAAATTGTTGTCAAGCAGTTGGATTTAGATGACAAGAAATTTGATCCACGCTCGGTACGGTATGCAATTAGTACTGCCAAGAACAAGGGTTTATCGCCAGATGAATATGCCAGGGAGCAGAATGACTATAAAGGGCGAGTAATTGCCGATGTTTACAAGCATTATCAAGATGCTCTCTGTGCAAATAATGCCCTAGATTTCGACGATCTATTATTAGTCCCTGTGCAGCTATTTCGTCAAAATGCTCAAGTATTAGATTATTGGCACCGCAAGTTTAGACATATCTTAGTCGATGAATATCAAGATACTAACCGCACTCAATATGATTTAATTCAACTATTAGTTACTAATGGTGTCGATAGCAAAACCTTTGATGCTTGGGAACACCGATCGATCTTTGTAGTTGGCGATGCAGATCAGTCGATCTATTCGTTTAGAGCTGCTGATTTCACGATTCTGATGAACTTTCAGGATGATTTTGGTGATAGCAAAGCAGACGATGTGACCGAAACAATGGTCAAGTTGGAAGAGAACTATCGATCGCGTGAAAATATCTTAGCAGCAGCCAATCACCTGATTCAAAAAAACACCCAACGGATCGATAAAATTCTCGTTGCGACACGCGGTGAAGGCGAACCAATATTCCTATATACGGCTGATAACGAAATTGATGAAGCTGAGTTTCTAGTCAGCCAAATTCGCAAACTACTCCGCGAAAATCCCGAACTAAATCATGGCAACTTTGCCGCACTGTACCGGACAAATGCTCAGTCCCGCCCGATCGAGGATGCCTTTGTCCGAGCGCAGATTCCTTATACAATTGTCGGTGGACTCAAGTTCTACGACAGGCGTGAAGTCAAAGATATTGTTGCTTACATGCGGGCAATTGCTAATCCCAGCGATACGGTTAGTTTGCTGAGAGTGATTAATACCCCACGGCGGGGAGTTGGACAAACTACGATCGATAATCTTCAAAATGCTGCTCATCAGTTAGGTGTACCGCTATGGGAAATCCTCAATGATGATACTTCCGTAAAAACTGTGGCAGGCAGATCTTCAAAAGGCGTGCTAGCATTTGCTGAGATTATTAATAAGTGGCGCGGTGAAATCGAAACTCGTCCGGTTGTTGAGATAGTTACAGGCATTATCGAAGATACTGGTTACGTTTCAGAATTGCAGACTCAAGGTACAGATGAAGCTCTCGATCGTGTTCAAAACATTCAAGAATTAGTGAATGCTACACTGCAATTTCAAGAAGAAAATGAAACACCCAGCCTCGAAAATTACCTCGCCAGTGCAGCTCTGAGTTCGGATTTAGATAATCTTCAAGAAGGTAAAGAAGCCGTCTCGTTAATGACTTTACATGCTTCCAAAGGACTAGAATTTCCAATTGTGTTCCTAGTGGGTTTAGAGGCGGGATTATTTCCTAGTTATCGATCGCTTAATGACCCCTTAGCCGTCGAAGAAGAGCGCAGATTGTGTTATGTCGGCATCACCCGCGCAGAAGAAATGCTCTATCTCTCTCACGCTCGTGAACGTCGCTTGTATGGCTCCAGAGAACCCGCCGTGCGATCGCAATTTATTGGTGAACTACCGCCAGAGCTAATCAATAGCAATCTGCGGACTAAAGTTAGAGGTCAAACAACGGGCAAACCTCCTCAAAAAGAACCAAAAACTGTTGGGAATACGACTAGTCAAACAACTGGCTGGCGGGTTGGTGATAGGGTGATTCATCGTGGTTTTGGCGTAGGTCAAATTTCCCATGTCTTTGGAGATGGCAACAAACAATCAGTCGCGATTAAGTTTCCCAATCTCGGTCAAAAAATCGTCGATCCTAAGACTGCTGGGTTGCAGAAGATTGAGTAAAGGGATGGGGGCATTGGGGCATGGGGGCATGGGAGATAGGGAGATAGGGAGCATGGGAGATAGGAAGACGCAAACGTATTAGAGTTTTCTCCCACGCACCCGTGCCCCCGTGCTCCCACGCCCCCACACCCGCTCTCAAAAAAATGTTGACAAATCCTCACGCACCTGCAATACTTATAAAGGTTGCAAAAACAACTTAATTCGCGGGTGTAGCTCAGTGGTAGAGCGCAACCTTGCCAAGGTTGAAGTCGCGCGTTCGAATCGCGTCTCCCGCTTATAAGATTGATAGTCTTCCACCACAAAGACTAGTAAAAAAGCCTTTCCGAATGGAGAGGCTTTTTTGGATCGAATCAAAATAATGGTAGCTAGTCCGATCTCAAATCGATTAGGATGAGTAACGATAGTTATTCATTGCCCTTTACCATTACAACGATCTGGTTATTTGACCAAGGTTAAGAACTCTCTATGGAACATGCGAGTATCAACCCCAGCCTAGCCAGTACATTGGAACAGTCCGATCGAGCTGGTAAAAAGCTCTCGGTGACAAATAGTAAGCAACGAGAACAGGCAATCGGATCGATGGCGACAGCGATTCGCAATGCTTTTCAGGATATTCTCGAAGCCAATACCCTCGACTTGGAAGCTAGTCGAGAGTCAGGAATTTCCGATCTGTTGCTAGAGTGGCTAAAGCTCACCCCCGAAAGACTCCAGCGGTATATAGATTTACTACATCGCTTGGGTGAGCTATCCTTCACACCTGGAAACAACGATTCTGGATCTCCAGTAAACGATCGACATCGGTATAGTCAGGTTAAGCCATTGGGCACAGTCGCTTTTGTGTACGAGGCGTTGCCTCAATTAGCGATTATTGCAGCGGGAATGACGCTCAAAACGGGTAATAGCTTGATTCTCCGTGGTGGTAGAGAAGCTCAACATACCAACATAGCGATCGAGGCTGCCCTGAAAATAGGGCTAGAACAGGCTAATTTTCCTCAAAATGCTGTCCAGCTCATTGACTCCGATCCAGGGCTATTGTCCGCGCTTTTAACCAGTACTCAGCAGGTAAATCTAGTTATTCCCTACGGACGGCCAAACTTGATTTATCAGGTGACACAGCAATCGACAGTCTCGATTTTACCTGCGGCGATCGGTAATTGCTATCTCTACTGGGGTGCGAATGGCGATCTGGAGCTAGTCCGCCATGCGATCTGTGATAGTCATGTGGGTGAGCCAGATGCTGTCAATGCGATCGAGAAGGTCTTGATTCATACCGACAGAGGATCGACTTCACTTACGATGTTATGGAAAAATCTCAAAGAAAAGGGCTTCCAACTGCGTGGCGATCGCGAGTTGGTAGCCCTTCATAGTGAATACTTACAATTGGCAGAAGATCGGGAATGGCATCAACCATATCTCCGCAAGACGATCGCCTTCAAATCAGTTCAGGGTGTGGATGAGGCGATTGCGATTATCGACAGGCTCAGTAGCGGACATGCTGACTGCATCGTCACTGATTCCTATCTAGAAACCCAAAAGTTTGTAGATGGGATTGCCAGTGCTGCCGTCTATATCAATGCTTCACCACGCTTTTATCGTCACCAGCGAGGTAACGATCGGATCTGGTTGGGAATGTCCAATTATCACGGCTCCCAGCGCGGGGCGATCGGATTAGCCGCATTAACCGCTACTCAGCAAGTAACAATGGGTTAATTAATTGATAATTGATAATGAGGTTCCGATGGTCGGGATTTAGACCCTTGTTGATTTTTGATGCAAAAATTGGCGTTGCTGATTTAATATGATTTGCCCTCACCCCGCCAGATCCTTCGGCTCTGGCGGGGTGAGGGCAAGATCTGCGCTTCATACATCAATTCAGCAACGCCCAAAAATTTAACCCCTGTTATTTATTGGTTAAATAAGGGGGTCTGAAATGTATTTATTTACGACGAGGTGGTGGGACGCTCGATCGTGGAGTACTGGGGATCTCTTCGGCGGTATCGCCGTTGTCAGCCGATCGACGAGTAGGTTTGATTCCAGAAGATCGATTTTCGCGGGGAGCATCGCCGCTGTCGGACGAGTCCATTTGTCTAGAATTAGAAGTGTGTCCGTAGACATCGAGATAGATGGATTGACCAACCGCTGTCGCTGCTGCTTGGAGAACTGTCCGAATTGCTTGGATATTTCGTCCGCCTCGACCAAAAGCTGTATCTCGATCGGGTGTAGCAACAGCAACGCGAAGCCAGATCCGCTGGTGATCGATCGTGTATTCACAATCGACACCTATCGCTTCTGGCGCACTCAAAAATGGTTGGAATAAAAACTTGACCAGTTGCTCGTAGTCGGGCAATGTGGATGTTGGGGTCGAAACTGTCACGTTACTTAGGTAATTTTGTAGGCGGTCTCTTTGCGTTCGATTACATTCGCTTTTTCTAGGATCCGGCGGACGGTTTCAGTTGGTTGGGCACCTTGGCTGAGTCGTTTGAGGATCGCTTCAGTCTCCAAGCGAACTTCGTCGGTTCTGGGGTTGTAAAAGCCGAGTTCTTCCAACGGGCGACCATCGCGTCTGGATGTGCTTTGCATGGCGACTAGACGGTAACTAACTTCGCGTTTCTTACCAAATCTTTTGAGGCGTATTTTGATCATTTTGAAGCAGCTTAACTGTTAATATAGGTGGGTTATCTACTTGACCCACAGCCTTTTAATTATAACATAGGTGTCGAGCTATTTTTGATGTTGTTAATCTTGGAGAGGTGGTGGATGGTGGATGGTGGATGGTGAATGGTGGTTAGCTACTTATTTACTGGGATGTGATTAGTAGAGAATATTTGGGGTGCTATGAGAGTAATTGGTTTGATGAGTGGGACATCAGTGGATGGAATTGATGCTGCACTGGTGGAAATTAGCGGAACGACGCTGGATTTGCAGGTGGAGCTATTGGCGGCAGAGACTTATCCCTATCCTGAGGATATTCGATCGCAAATCCTAGCTGTCTGTGGTGGATCTAAATTGGCAATGGCGGAATTTGCCGAATTGGACGATCGCATTGCGCGGTGTTTTGGGCAAGCTGCTGTCGAAATTCAAATCAACCAAGCTCCGGCAACCCTGATTGGTTCCCACGGTCAGACCGTCTTCCATCGCCCTACAACGCCCGAAGGTATGGGTTACAGTCTCCAGCTTGGGAGAGGGGAATTGATCGCCGAGATCGCCAAAATTACCACCATTGACAACTTCCGCGCTGCTGACATCGCCGCTGGTGGACAGGGCGCGCCCCTAGTACCCAAACCTGATGCTTATCTGTTGGGGGATCAAAGTGAACATCGCTGCGTCCAAAATATCGGCGGCATTGGCAACGTTACTTACTTACCACCCCAGAGTCAGCCCGACTGGGAAGCCCAAGTTTGTGGCTGGGATACTGGCCCTGGCAATAGCTTACTGGATTTAGCCGTCACCCAGCTCAGTCAAGGTGAACTCACATTCGATCGAGATGGGGCGTGGGCAGCGACTGGTACTGTGTGTCAACCGTTAGTTCAGACGTGGCTAGAGCAAGCATATTTCCGACTAGCTCCACCAAAATCTACGGGTAGAGAGTTATTCGGTCATGACTATCTCCAAAATTGCATTGCTGATGCTGCCAACTACCAGCTTCCGCCCGCAGATTTATTAGCAACCCTGACAGATCTAACGGCTAGTAGTATTGCTGATAGTTATCATCGCTTTTTGTCTAAACTACCCGATCGTATCCTATTATGTGGTGGTGGTAGTCGCAACCTTTATCTCAAACAACGGATCCAGTATCATCTTCCAGATGTTGCGATTGTCACCACAGATGCTGCTGGCATTGATGGAGATGCCAAAGAAGCGATTGCTTTTGCCGTTTTAGCCTACTGGCGACATCAACAGATTCCTGGCAACCTACCCACCGCAACCGGAGCAAAACAGCCAATGCTATTGGGTGATGTACATCATTGTTACTGAAATGGGTATATTCAATATAAGAGCATTGTCTATTCCAATCCCCGCTGTCTTGAACAGGTGCTCTGCTCAGGGAAACCCCAAGACTGCACTTTTCGTCCCCGCTCGCCGCTCTCTTTTGATGTGCAACTCCGATTTTCACTCGATTACTACCAATAATTTCCCAGTCTCATTATTGAGCGTCATGGAGGCATCGATCGTATGAGAGATGAATTTTATGGTCGCCTGATCATGAACCGCTATCAGCTCCTAGAGATAGCCGGAAAAGGCTCGATGGGACAAGTCTATCAAGCCAAAGATACCCTCTTGGGCGGAGTAATTGTTGCTGTCAAATTTTTGTCGCGGGCAAAAATGACCCAGCGGGTGCGGGATAGATTCATGCGCGAAGCTACCGTCAGCGCACTCCTGGGCGAAAAAAGTATTCATATCATCAAAGTCCGCGACTATGGTGTCGATGAGGAGGAAATGCCCTTCTATGTGATGGAATATCTCAAGGGAGATAGTCTCAAAGATGTGATGCAAAATAAACCGATGGCACTGCCAAAGTTTTACAACTTCATGCGGCAGATCTGTCTAGGAATGCAGTGCGCTCACGATGGCATTGAAATTGAGGGCAATATTACTCAGGTTGTTCATCGAGATATCAAACCCAGCAACATCATCGTGATCAAAGATGCCACCCTGGGCGAACTGGTTAAAGTGCTCGATTTCGGCATTGCCTTACTCAAATCTGATGATTCCCCAACCGGATTTATGGGGACTCCAGCGTATTGCTCACCCGAACAGATGGATGGCAAAGCCCTGGACAATCGGGCGGACATCTATAGCTTGGGCATCATGATGTTCCAGATGCTTACTGGAGAACTCCCGCTCAAGCCCAAAGCTAGCTCATTTGAAGGCTGGTTTCAGTGCCACCATCAGCAAGCACCCAGATCATTTAGCGAAGTCAAAGCTAAACTAAATTTGCCGCAGGAATTGATGGATATCGTCAATAAATGTATGGCAAAAACAGCCGAACAACGACCATTCACCGTCACCGAGCTGCTCCAAACTCTCGAACGCATCGAGCAAGCCTCATCCGCGCAACTCCTACCGCCTCCCACCAAGCCAGGTCCACCAGCAGTACTCACCGCAGACGATATCTGCCGCCAAAGTACCTGGCCAAAAGACAAGCCTAGAGCCGAAATCGTCTTTCCGAAGCTGATTCAGCATGAGGGGAACGAATTAGTCACCATGTGGATCATGCTCTCTCGCAGTGATATTGAGAAGTACAAGGACAATAAACCACATTCTCAATTTCTCTTCGTTGCGTCGCCCCATCCCATGCTGTTGTGGCTGACAACTTTATACAAAGATGAGCAGCAACATCGGATGCTCCCCTGTTATCTCGATCTCAAAAAGCCAATCGGTGAAGAAACACTGCAACTGCTCACCCAGAACAGTACCTATCGATTGGTATTATTTGCCCTCGAAGGCGACGAACGCTGTGTGTGCGTAATTAACGGAAAAATCCCTTCTAAAAAAGTTCAACTCCTCAAGGAATGGTTAGGTGAAAGTCAAAATATCCCCACCACACCAGGTCAAATTAAAGAGAGTAAACGCTGTCTAAAAGAAGAATTAGAAGTTCTTAAACCCAAGCTAGTTGCTAGTCTTCAACGCCAAATTTCTAAAAAGGGATAAATTAGTTGATAATTGATCTGCGAGATGAAAATAGCGATCTTCATGACTAATAACAGCCAGAAACCCGACTTTTAGGAAAAGCGGCGTTTTTATATCTCCTGTCGGAGATATAAAAAAACGACAAGACAGTCGGATTTCTAACCCAACGCAAAAACCCCCCTCACCGCAAGCAGTGAGGGGGGTTTTAAATCTTTCTCTCGAAATCAAGCGGATATTAACCGTTGATAGCAGGAGCAGTTAAAGCAACAGGAGTAGCTTCACCAGCAGCTAAGTCGAGCGGG
>JANNDL010000012.1:0-12070 GCA_031387665.1 Chamaesiphon sp. OTE_75_metabat_95
ACAAGTTCTCTAGCAATACTAGCCAGGGGAGTAGCAACTGGTGGTTGAAATACTGCAACAGGGGTTGTCGCTGGAGCGATCGCAGGTAGTTCTAATTCCTGCTCACTGTCGTCAAAAATGCTGCCGAGGGTGCCAATTGAAATGAAATAATAAATTTGTCCTCGATCGGGATGTTGGCGGCTACCCGTGCCAAATTCATCAGCTCTGATGGCTAAATATCGTTTGGACACTTTGCCAGAAACATTCGCTTTGAGAGAGAGATCGAGCGGGCTAATTTCACCGCGATTTTGAACGATCAGTTGTTGAAAAATTGGGTCGATCGATTGAGCCGTTTTCGACCATTCATAGCTTTGCCAGACATTGCCGCCAGCAACGAGCAAAGTCACACCCAAAATTACTGGCCACGCTACAAATAGCGCGGAAATTGTCAATGCGGCTGGGATGAGTACCAGCAGGAAACCTGTAGCACTTTTCGGATTTATCGCTCTTTCAGGCATTTGCCCTATGGTTTTTTAACTTAACGCTATGCTATTTTAGTCGATCTCACCACTATTTTTTGATTCTGGCAACTTTTTATACTTACTTAACCCAAGTTGCTACCTGTAGAAATGCCTACGATTAAAACCGGTGGAGTTGTCGGTAGCAAAGTGGGTTGCGTACCTAAATCTCTCCCGTTTGCAAATTTGGAACGGGAAGGAGATTTAGAGATAGGTTGGGGCAATGTAAATCTAAAATTACTAATAATTAACAATTCCAGCAAAATCAGCAGCAGCCAGACTAGCACCGCCAACTAAGACTCCATCAATTTGTGGTTGAGCCATGATTTCACTGATATTGCTGGGCTTGACGGAACCACCATACTGAATTGTGACATTGGGGTTTGTCAATTGGTCGCGAATTATGCCAACCACGCGATTAGCTTCTGCTGACTCACAGGTTTCGCCAGTACCAATCGCCCAAATTGGTTCGTAGGCAATTACCAACTTATTCTGATCGATGCCAATTAAACCGTTATTGATTTGATTGATAATAACTTGTTCAGTTTTTCCGGCATCCCGCTGTTGCTTTGTTTCCCCCACGCACAGAATCGGAATCAACCCGCTAGCCTGAGCAGCCTTGAGCCGTAAATTCACTGTTTCATCAGTTTCCCCAAAATACTGCCGACGTTCGCTATGTCCGACGATCGCATATCTAACGCCCACTTCCGTCAACATGCTAGCGGAAATCTCACCCGTGAACGCGCCACTTTCCTCCCAGTGAACATTTTGAGCACCCAACCGAATCCGATTGCCATGTAGACTTTTGCTCACAATTGCCAAATCGGTAAATGGCACGCACAAAACCACCTCGCGATCCTCAGGCGCATCGTCGATTTGGGCGATAAATTCCATCAAGAACTCTGAGGCTTCGCTCTGAGTTTTGTACATCTTCCAATTACCAGCAATAACAATTTTACGCATCTTCTCAAATTAGGCGACCAAGTTCAGTTTCTATGTTCCCATGAATTGGGACGGGGAGTGTGGAGACTGGGGGACTGGGGGACTGGGGGATTGGGAGACTGGGAGTATCTTAATTCTTGCCCCCATGCCTTACCCCCTCTTTCACCGAACACTCTGCCACCACAAAAACACTGCGATCGCAGTAGAAGGCAAAAACACTGCCGTCAAGACGATCCCAGTGGTTGGCACTGGAGTTAGACTGGTGCCAAAGTAGTTGATCGCGATCGAAATGGCGACCGATGGTAATAACATTTTGAGTAATAGTTTGATTTCTGCTGACACTAATTAATCTTTATCTCCAAATTTTATGATGCAATTTAGCGAACTGATAACTAAGCTAGGATCTGCGGTTGCTGCTAGTAGTTTAGCGACAGATAGCCAGCTCGATCCAATTTTAACTGGCTTGGCACCGATCGAGTCTGCTGGAGCTGGGACGATTAGCTACATCGAGGGCGATAAGTTTGCCAAGTTCGTCAGTAGTACGGCTGCGAGTGCTTTAATTCTACCCATGAATGAAGTGATCCAAGCGGCGGCGACCGCGCGGGGCATCCCCTGGATTGCTGCCAGTGAGCCGAGATTATTGTTTGCCCAAGTGATCAAGGCATTTTATCAACCCTTCCAACTGCCGACGGGAATCCATCCCAGTGCTGTTGTCGAAGCAGGTGTCGAACTGGGCGCGGACGTGTCCATCGGTGCCCACGCAGTGATTCAACCTGGAGTAAAAATCGGCAATGGGGTGATAATTCATCCCAATGTGGTGATTTATCCTGATGTGGAGATTGGAGATCGATCGATCCTCCACGCCAACTGCACAATTCATGAGCGGGTGAGGATCGGGGCAGATTGCGTTATCCACAGTGGGGCAGCGATCGGCTCAGAGGGGTTTGGATTTGTGCCGACGGCTTCGGGCTGGTTCAAGATGGAGCAGGCAGGTTATACGGTCTTGGAGGATGGTGTCGAGATTGGTTGCAATAGCAGTGTCGATCGACCAGCGGTTGGTGAAACCCGGATTGGGCGAGACACGAAGCTGGACAATCTAGTTCATATTGGACATGGCTGCTCGATCGGTTCTAATTGCGCTTTGGCTGCCCAAGTGGGCTTGGCTGGAGGTGTAAAAGTCGGGAATGGTGTGCTGCTGGCAGGACAAGTTGGTGTAGCCAATCAAGTAACGATTGGCGACAGGGCTATTGCCTCGTCCAAAACAGGGATTCACCGCAATGTTGAGCCAGGTGAAGTAGTGTCTGGCTATCCCGCAGTTTCCCACAAACTATGGCTAAAAACCTCGGCGATCCTGACTCGACTACCAGAAATGTATCAATTCTTTAAACGCAATCAAAGTAGTTAGCCAGAGCGCGATCGCGGTTAAGTATTTGTTTATACGATCTGGCTAATAATTCAGCTATCTATATTTATCAAAAGCTCTGAGGGTAACAACTTAGAGCGATCTCTATTGCTGCTTTTGTAAGTAGGGAATTCACTCGAATATATTTATGAACATAGTTATTTTATTGATGCCATTCTTGAAGATGCGTGGTAAGCTACGTCTGTATTGTAATCTGTGAATTCGACAAAACTAGCAAATAGCTATTTTTGTCCCTAGCGTAGCCGCTACCGCTGAATCATCGGTTCGATCGCCGCTACCAATGTGTAACAAAAATACACATTAATATTGACTAATTCAGTTGTTTAAAGTATCTAAATCGATATTAAGAGTTAAAAAACTCTAACTTGAGATTACTACCGATTGCCAGCCGAAGGCGGTGCCAACGGCACAATTTCGGATCGTTGAGATACCTGATAATAGCCGATAGCTTGGATGGCGAAGGCGATCTACATCACACATGCGGACCGCCAAATCATCACCATCACAAAGTAGGGAAATTGGTTTTCGCACTTCTAACTTACCCAGCTTTGCGTGAAAGATATCAGCAATTGCAAAATTTATTTTTAAGCTTCCCACACGGAACGCTCTAGCATCCATAAATTTAGATCGCAAACATTATGAACGAAACTTGGCAACTTATCAATGCCGCAGTTGGTACCAACCAGCTCGCACAGATCGCTGTACCAGCAGTGCCATCATCAGTCACGGCAGCCGCAACAGCAGTCACAACCCCAGTTGAAAAGCTGATCACTCAGACGAGCACCACCCTTGGATCGTTCCTGCCCAGCCTCCTCGGTGCAGTTGGCATCTTATTCATCGGCTGGATTCTGGCATTTGTGGTCTCGACAGTGGTTAGGAGTTTACTCAAGCGGACAGATCTAGACAACCGCCTGGGCAGCATGGCAACTGGCGGCACTAGCAAGTCAAATCTCAACACTGAGAAAATCGCTGGAGACATCGCATTCTGGCTAGTCTTTCTGTTTGCTATTTCTAATGCACTCAGCGCGCTCAAGCTAGACAGTGCGGCACTGCCATTAACGAATGTCCTAACTCAAGTTGTCGCATTCATTCCTAAATTAGCTTCAGCAGCAGTATTAGCGGCAGTTGCTTGGCTACTCGCAACTGCAATTAGAGCGATTGTTACTCGCACGGCTGGCACCATCATGCCCGCCATGTCTCGGCGAATGGCTGTCGGTGAGAATCAAGTTCTCCCTAGTGAAACATTGGGCAATGCGCTCTACTGGTTTGTGTTCTTGTTTTTCCTGCCAGGGATCTTAGGTATCCTTGAGCTAGAAGGCTTGCTAGTACCAGTTCAAGCTCTATTGAACAAAATTCTGACAGCACTACCGAATATTCTGACCGCAGGTGCTTACCTCGCAGGTGGTTGGTTTGGGGCGCACATTCTGCGTGAGCTAGTCACAAACGTACTTGCAGCGGCTGGAACTGAAAGATTAGCTACCAAAATTGGTTTGAATAGAGCTGCTCCAGGTCAGTCACTATCAGGCTTGGTGGGTACTGTTGTCTATGCAATGGTGCTGATTGTTGCCGCAGTCGCCGCACTAGATGCATTGCAGATTCCATCAATTTCTGGACCTGCAAGTAACATGTTGGGTAGCGTGTTACTTGCTATTCCCCAAATCCTCACCGCCGCAGCAATTCTCGCAATTGCTTCTGTGGTCAGTCAATTCATTGGTGAGCTGGTCAGTAATTTGCTCAACGGGTTGGGTTTTAACAACATCTTTCAAACTCTAGGATTAAATACCCTCCATCAATCTACAATTGCTACGCCACCAACTCCAGCAGATAGTGCGACTACTACTCGTAGTGCAATCGCTCCTGCTACTAAAAAGCAAACTCCATCGGAAGTTGCTGGATTTGTTGCCCAGGTCGGGGTGATGCTGGTCGCCGCTGTAACTGCAACTAGTATCTTAGGTATTCCTGGTCTGACTGATTTAGTCAATGGATTAATTCAAATCTCTGGTCAAGTATTATCTGGTGTTGTCGTGTTTGCGATCGGTTTATACCTCGCAAATCTCGCCCAGAAGGTAGTTGCTAGCTCCGGTACGCACCAATCCGTGATTTTGGGACAAATTGCGCGATTGGCAATCATCACCTTTGTGGGCGCGATGGCACTCCAACAGATGGGGATTGCAGCTAGTATCGTCAACTTAGCGTTTGGCTTATTACTCGGTGCAATTGCCGTCGCGATGGCGATTTCCTTCGGTTTGGGCGGGCGCGATGTCGCTTCTGAACAGCTCCGCGATTGGATGAGCGGCTTCCGTGACAAACGGTAGACTTAATTAAATCTTTAGATTCTGGTTAAAAGTCAGGAGCTAGCGATCAAAGCTAGCTCCTGACTTTTGTTTGAGGGCGGTCTGAATCCTACGTCTAAACTAAGCGCGGTCAGTGAGCGGAGCCGTTGGCGTTAGTCTGCCGTTGGCAAACTGAAAGCCTAAACACTAGCAGTTGAGCTAAAATAAGCGTAAGTTTAAAATTTTTAGAGACAGTGGAAACCAGTACGATTAATTGTAGTGAAGTTTGTGTCGATGGATGTATTCAGCCCGATCGATGTGCGGGGCAACCCCATATCGAGTCAGCATCCAAATTTATCAATGACACGCCCCTAGACAAGATGCACGAGATCGCTGAAGAAGCGCGACGCAAGAAGATGTCCGCGCCCCCAGTGTGGGTAATTCCAGAGTGGGATTAATCAATACCCAATCAGGATTGGGAGGATTAAGTTGCTAGTACTAGCCAATCCACTATCCACTAATTTCCAAGGATTAGGTTGCTAGTATCAACTATCAACTATCAACTATCAACTATCAACTATCAACCATCAACTAATTTCCATGAATTTAGTCTCACTCCAGAATCAACTAGACAACCTCTCCTTCGGTATCTTGTTCCTAACAATGATGGTTTATTGGGTGGGTGCGGCTTTCCCAGCAGTCCCATTCTTGCAGAACTTGGGTACGACTGGGATGGCGATCGCCAATCTCTGCATGGCAACCCTTCTGGGTGCGCGGTGGATTGAAGCAGGCTACTTTCCACTGAGCAACTTGTATGAGTCGTTGTTCTTCCTAGCGTGGGGAATTACCGCGATGCACCTATTTGCTGAATCAATTAGTCGCAGTGCCCTAGTGGGCGTGGTAACGGCTCCGGTGGCGATGTTAATTACGGCATTTGCCGCCCTGAGATTACCTGGAGATATGCAGGCATCCGCGCCCCTGGTACCTGCCCTCAAGTCCAACTGGCTGATGATGCATGTCAGCGTGATGATGCTATCTTATGCCACTTTATTAGTCGGATCCGTACTGGCGATCGCCTTCTTATTTGTGACAAGAGGACAAGAGATCGAGCTACGTGGTAGCTCCTATGGTAACAAAGGCTATCGACTGACTAGCAGCTTGGCGACTCAAACAAATGCAGTGGCGATTGTAACTGAACCAATCTCAAACGTGACAACCAATTTAGGTAACACCGCTGTCCTAGAATTACCCACAACAGTCGCCACAATTCTTTCACCCCAACGGCTAGGACTGGCTGACACTCTCGATAATATTAGCTATCGAATTATTGGTTTAGGATTTCCGCTGCTGACGATTGGAATTATCGCAGGGGGAGTATGGGCAAATGAAGCCTGGGGTTCCTACTGGAGCTGGGATCCCAAAGAAACTTGGGCGTTGATTTTGTGGCTGGTGTTTGCGGCTTACCTACACTCGCGGATTACCAAAGGTTGGCAAGGTCGGAAGCCTGCGATGCTAGCAACGGTAGGTTTTGTGGTAGTCTGGATTTGTTATCTGGGTGTAAACATCCTTGGTAAAGGATTACATAGTTATGGCTGGTTCTTGTAAGTAGACGGGTATAATTAAGTTAAGTAATCAGTATTAGAGCCTAGTAGCTAAATTATATGCCGAGCTGGAGATGTGAATTCCGATCGGGTTAACTACAAACCTCAATCAGACTATTTGCAGATATTTAATCTAACTATCGGAGAGTATTTATGAGCGATCGCTTTGAGTCATTAGAAAGTGGTGAGGTTGTATCAATTCAACATGAAGCCCAGGTATTAAGCGGGCATCGCACGTTTAGATCTGGTGAATTGAATGACGCAATCAAACGTTGTGTCGAACAAGCGATCGCCGGATGGAGTGAAGATAAAAATGACTGGTTTACCGATCGCGGCATCGACTGTGAAGCCCTCAGATTTGGCTCTAAAGGGTGGCAAAAAGGTCGAATTAGGCTGTCCCTAGAATTCTGTCCTGACGAGCCAGAGATGCCTGCCCTCAGTGCCAGCAATATTCAAACCCCCGTCACTACATACTTTACTGATACCACTGTCACCGCACCACCGACAGCGAAAATTCATGCCGCCAGTCATGACGAAGTGTTGTCTCTAGATCACGAAGAGACTATCGCCTTCAGTACAGCAACTACGCCAGATGCCGTGAACGTCACAGTGCCAGTTGGAATTGCCGCCACTGGTGCTGTAGCTGCCGTTGCGACAATGGCTAATCTCAACTTGGAACCAGTCACTAATTCGACAATTCCCCATCTTGAAGACACGGTATTAGAAGAACACCAAGATCTCGACTCAACGGCTCCCCATAGCGGTGGTTTAGAAGAGCTGAACTATATCTTTGGTGAAACTAATGACGATCGCGGACAACTGATTCCACCTGGGATGATGGAAATGGATCTAGCCGATGGGATCGATTATTCCGAGCACGATCTCCTCAGCTTTGAAGCGAATGGCATGTCTGATGCTGCTGAAGGCTTCGGTAGTTTTCAAGACATCGGCAGACCAGAACATTCTGGAGCATTAATTGACGAAGTTTGGACTGAGATTAATCAAGCTAGCTGGCCGAAAGTAACTTAGGTAGTTGGTAGTTGTTGGCGTAGCCTTTCCGTAGGAAAATAGCTGGCTCTCTAGGATGGGGTTTAAATCTCCATCCTAAAAGCAATTCCTCAGCAATAATCTATTTGAGTGCGGGGATGGTTGCTATTTTTCATACATAGATCGATATTTTATGGACTTTATTCAACTAACTGGAATTCGTTGCTACGGCTATACTGGATACTTACAAGAAGAACGATTTTTAGGACAGTGGTTTGAAGTCGATCTGCGAATGGGGGTAGATCTAGCCACTGCGGGTCAGAGCGATCGAATTGATGATACCCTCGATTATCGGAGTGTAATTGCGGCTGTCAAAGAGATTATCTCCACTGCAAAATTCGATCTTGTTGAGAAGCTTGCAGAGACAATTATTACCAAGGTGCTGGAATTCGATAAAGTTCAACAGGTAGAACTAAAATTGCATAAACCTGCTGCTCCAATTCCAGATTTTGGTGGTAGGATTACGATCGAATTAACAAGAATTAGATCTTAGACTTTGGGCGTAAATTCTAATTATTGATCGTGGCTAGTGCTAGCTAAAAGCCCTCTATATTGTCTCAACTAAAATTATTTTCCCCAATTAGCGATCAGCCAACCGATCGCAATTCCTAATCCACCAAATCTCACTGCTTGCCAGAAGGGTTCCCACATCAGCTTCCATTCATTTATTAAGCGGGATTCTAGGGTAAGGTCTAATTCTGCTAATCTCGATCGAATCAGCTCCAGTTCCTGCTTGACCTCTGGATGATTAGAGCCTTTTTGTTTTAATTCATTGCGCTGACGTGTCAGGACAACTTGTTCTTGCGCCGCTTGTTGAGTATCCCCATGACGCTGCTTGAGAGCGAAGATCGCTGCTTCTAGTTCAGCAATTTCTCGATCGAATTCATCGGCGTAGTTTCCCTCAGGGGAGAGCGTTCGATCGACTGGGTTCGCATTCTGAGTCATGGCGAGAGATACAATTTAAGTAGCGTTATTATTAATATGCCTAAATTTAGGTCAAAACTCCCATGTCTTCGATCCCAGATGATATTACCACCCTAGAACTAGCCCAAGCCCTCGCTGAACGGCTGCGAATCGCTGAAACGGACTGGCACAGGCTCAAGTCCAATCGCCCCGCCCGTGCCCGCGAGCAAGCCGCTGCCGCGCTGGTATTTTCGCTCAAGGATAATCCCGATGAAGCTCTGGCTAGATTTGCCCAAGCGGTAGGCTGGCTGGATAAATCAATCTCGGCACCACCTTGTCCATCTCATGGCGACAGGCTGGTTAATAAATTAAGGGAGTAATTTTCGCCTGCACCTCGGCGATGACTGCGGGGGAAACAGTTTCAACATATTTGATTTGTCTCGATCGCCAGTCGAGGGATTTGATTTGATCTGCTAAAATCACTCCCTGAGTCTGCAAACCTTCCGGTAACAATACCTCAAACGGATAACCTTTCTGTTGACTGGTAATTGGCAAGATTGACACTCCCCGACCTGAAGGTACGGGGATTCTTGGCTCTACGATTCGATTTGCTCCAGCAGGTTTTCACCAACTGAAGTAGAGATCGAATCTCCCCAAGCGTTGCCTGCGTCGAGCGCAGATCTTCCGGTGTGCCCCACCGTAGACAGTCCTTTGTTTAGGATATTGATAGCAGCGTTCTCATCTCTATCTAGGACACAGCCGCACTGACATACGTGTGTTCTAGTCGATAGAGACTTCTTGACGATTACGCCACAGCTAGAGCATTCCTGGCTTGTGTATGCAGGATTTACAGCTACCGTAGCTCTCCCAAATACTTTGCCGAAATACTCCAGCCAAACCCTAAATTGATACCAACCTGCATCGCTAATTGACTTAGCTAAACAGTGGTTTCTAACCATATTCTTCACTCTCAAATCTTCATAGACGACCAAATCGTTAGATTGGATTACGCACCGCGCCAATTTAATAGCATGGTCTTTACGTTGTCTACTTATTTTGAGGTGGATTTTACTTAATTTGACTCTAGCTTTTCTACGATTACTAGAACCTTTGACTTTGCGTGAAACTAGTCGTTGCGACCGCTTCATGCTTTTTTCAGCTTGGCGATAGAAGCGAGGATTTTCGATTTTCTCACCATTTGAATCGGTGTAGAAATGGTTTAATCCCATATCTAATCCGATTGTACTTTTGGTAGGCAAAATTACCTCTTCTCTGTCTACTGAAATGCAGAACTGGACATAGTAGCCATCAGCTCGTTTAAGCAATCTCACACGTTTAATTTGGTCTGGCTGATAGAAATTTAGGTCACGAGTACCCTTTAACTTCAACTTGCCGATGCCAATTTTATCGGTAATAGTAATTGATTTGCGATCTTCTGCTAACTTCCATCCAGTCGTTTTATATTCAACCGAGCGGTTATCTTTTTGAAAGCTGGGAAAACCTTTCAGCCCTGCCACTTTCTTCTTGCAGTTATCGTAAAAACGAGAGATCGCAGCCCAAGCACGTTCAGCAGCAGATTGCCTAGCCATCGAATTCAAGTTGTTAGCAAACGGAAATTCAGCCGCAAGAATGGCGCACTGCTTGTTCAAATCGTACTTAGAGACTTTCGGATTTTCCATCCAGTAACGGATGCACTTATTCCGAATGAATTGGGTGGCACGAATTGCTTCGTCAATGGCGACAAACTGAGCTGTTTTTGCGTAGGTTTTAAACTCAAATACTAACATCGGTTTTAATTGCTTATGCTGAAATTGTAGCTTAAAACAGGTTAAAATGCAAGTACTATCTACAGCGCATACTGCTTAACTGCGTTTGCGCCTAGAAAGTCCCCGTGAACGGGCTACCGTGTATACACAAGTCAGTTTAGAATCAAAAAGACCTAAAAAGTGTGAGCGTATATGGAAAACCCAATTCTAATTCATGCAGAACAAATTGACTCACAAGCATTTGGAGACCCCAGACTGGTAAAAAGGGGGCGGCGTTATACGCAGCAATCAGCCAACATCAGACCGTAAACATCCGTCAAATTAGCCAGAATTGGGCAGAGCAAATAGGGTACTATCGCTTCTTGGAAAATGAGAAAGTGACAATATCAGAACTAGTCCGCAGCATAAGTGACCATTGTGAACAACAAGTAGAAGGACGGCATGTCCTGGCATTGAGTGACACCAGTGAGATTAATTTACAGTCTCATGCGGGAAGATTAAAAGCAGAAGGAGTAGGAGTCGTCGGCAATAATCGGGATGTGGGATTTTTTATTCATCCAACATTAGTACTAGATGCAGAGAGTGGATTTCCATTGGGATTAAGTAACGTTCAGATCTGGACTCGCGCAGCGGAACGACCAACTAAAACCGAAAGAAAATATAAAACACTACCGATCGAGAAAAAAGAGTCGTATAAATGGTTGGCAGCGGCAGAACGCAGTCAGAGGTGCTTTGAGGTTGGCGGTGCCAAACTAGTGACTCATATTGGCGATCGAGAAGCTGACATCTATGAAGAGTGGGCAACAGTACCAGATCGATTGAATCATGTGCTGACTGAAGAGTTCGGACAGATCGATGCTTATTAGAATCCACCGAAACACTCTATTCCCAACTCAAGCTACAACCTTATGCCGGAACTTACCACCTGGCAGTAACGGCTGACCATCGGATTGGACGCACAGCCAGAATCGCACTGATGAACGTTCGGTTTACTCAAGTGCAGATTCAACGACCAGCGAATCTCACCAATCAAGATTATCCACCCAGTATCAGTCTTTATACCGTTGAAGTCGAAGAGGTTAATCCTCCTGATGGTCAGGTAGCGGTGCATTGGCGATTGATGACTACCCACGAAGTAGGTTGTCTTGAACAAGCATTGCAGGTGCTCCAATGGTATCGATGGCGATGGCGAATTGAGCAATTGTTCGCCACTCTCAAACTAGCCGGATTAGATCTCGAAGCCACGCAACTAGAATCCATTTCAGCGATTCAAAGACTGACGATCTTAGCTTTATCTGTTGCAGTGCGTACATTACAGATGGTTGAAGGTCGAGATAATGTCGATCTGCCTGCGACGATAACTTTCAGCGCAGACCAACAGGAATGTCTGACTCAAATCGAACCGACTCTTGAAGGTCAGACTTCAAAGCAGCAAAATCCACACCCAAAGACTTCTCTTCCTTGGGCGATTTGGATCGTGGCTCGGCTGGGAGGATGGTCTGGTTATCGTTCCCAAACACCCCCTGGTATGCCTACCTTGGTAAATGGTCTGAGGCGATTTGAGTCGATCTTTGAAGGATGGAAACTCGGTCAAATTCGACTTGTGTATACACGGTAG